>JAEURN010000007.1 GCA_016789105.1 Armatimonadota bacterium | reverse complement strand
ACCTTCTCCACCGAGCAGGGGAGCACGCATTATCCGTACAACCTGGCGGGCCAGGCCGTCACCATTTCAACCGATGCAGGGCTGGCCACCCAGACTTTTGACGACAACGGCAACCTCATCCGGGTTTGGGGCGATTGGCCGGGCGGGAGCAAAAGCATCACGATGAGCTATGACAAGGAAAACCGCCTGGTTTTGGATTTGGATTCTGGGGCAAGGACAACGTACACTTACTCTGGCGATGGTTTGAAGCGGAGTTCGATTGTTGATGGCGCCGTATCCACCCTGGTTTGGGATGGCAGCGAATACTTAGGAGAAACCGACTAATGGCACTTGCAAAGCAATATCTGAGCATTGACGGCGAGGTTTTGATGGAATCTGGCACCACCGAAAAGGAGCGCATCATGTACATCCGGGATGGACTGGGGAGCGTGGTGGCCACCGCCGACAGCCAAGGCAACGTGCTCAATACCTATATGTACAAACCCTCGGGAGCGGTATGGCAGAAAACGGGCTCTGCCCCGGATCCGCGCTTCCTCTGGTGTGGGACATGGGGCTACCGGGCAGGCGGTTCAGCGTGGAACTCGCACTACGTGAGAGCAAGGCACTATTCCCATAACTCCGGGGCTTGGACAACCGTGGATCCGCTCTGGCCTTCTGAGCCGGCATATGGGTATGTCGGGGGGAAATCGTTTACGGCTATCGACTACTGGGGTTTACAGACTTGGAGGCCGCCATTTAACAAAGATGAGGATGACGATTTACTCCCCAGGGGAGTTCTCCCCCGGCCAACAAATGAATGTGATGACCACCTTATTTGGCCTTGTTTAATTTGTTTGACAAATAATAAAATTGATTCAGTTAGCATGTCTACAGATAAACTTACACATTTTGTAGCAGGTTGCTTGGCTGAAATAAGGTGTGGTGACTTTTGTCCGAATAGTGTGGGCTCGTATAAGGAATTAAGTGATAGCGTATTCGGCGGAACCGTTTCTTTGGCAGATGCGCTTGCAACCGACGATGGGTGGGACTTTGGAGAAGGGTGGATACCTGGCTTCTACACCAGTGATCTAGACTTTTGCATGCTAGGTGCTTTTTATTCTCGATGGAGTAGGCATGCAGAGGAAGACCGCCCAAGATATCCCATCATAAAACGACCGCGCCCAGTTTCAAGTGTCCCCCGAAATAAAATCCCCGCAACGTACGAGAATCCTCAAGATCTCCCAGGGTCATTCATTAAACTACCAGGAGGAAAGATCGTTAGGCAATGATGAGTAATAATGGAGTCAACTCGAGAAATGTACTTATTGTTTTGACATGTATTCTGTTAGTGATTGCAATAGGTGTAATTTCCATTATGTTTACAATTCGTGAACAGAAGCCAAATTATTTAGCTTATAGAAAAATCATACCTTTCGCACCGTTAACGACTAATAAAGTGCGATTAATATACATTGACAAAGATATTTCCGTGGCGATAATTGAAGTTAATGCTATTGAGTTACCTGATTTTATTTTTGATTCGATCCAATCAACCGGTGAGCTTGATGAGGGTCTTGCGCGTAACATCTATGATCCCTATTGGGGGACATGCTACTTTTCGAAAAGAGAAGGTGGGCATATGCGAGTTGGATGCGTAACAGATTACAAAATTAACCCTAGCAGGATTAGTCGGTTACGTCAAGAAATGCTAAGCCCTTAGATCATAAATTTGTGTCTGGTGTCCCAATCAAAGCTGCGGCCTGGGGGCAGGAGACGGCCGCATCACAGAGTTGACGGCTGTAGGTCACGGAATAGCCACCAACGCCTACGATGCTGCGGGCAATGTGAACAGTAACGAAGCCGGGCCGAAAACGACGCATTTCAACCTGGCGGGTCAGATTGCGACGATGCTGTACGTTTCGACCCCGACGACCGACACTTGCGACGACAACGGCAATCTGGTGGAGATCGAGGGCCGGATCGACGGCGGTGCGGACTTCGGCATCGTGACGATATCCTACGATAAAGAGAACAGGATGGCAAGTATTGTGGATTACAACAACCAGATAGCGACGTATACTTACTCTGGCGATGGTTTGAAGCGGAGCGAGATCACGGGTTCCGGAATTACGACTCTGGTTTGGGATGGCAGCGAGTATTTAGGAGAAGTTGACTGAAAATGGCGATGTCGAAGCAATACTTAAGCGTCGGCGGCGAGGATTTGATGGAATCTGGCACCACCGCAAAGGAGCGCATCATGTATGTCCGGGATGGGCTGGGGAGCGTTGTGGCCACCGCCGACAGCAAAGGCAACGTGCTCAATACCTATATGTACAAACCCTCCGGTGCGGTGTGGCAGAAAACGGGCTCCGCCCCGGATCCCCGCTTCCTCTGGTGCGGCACCTGGTGGTACCGGGCAAGCAGCAACTCCTGGAAATCGCACTATGTCCGCGCTCGGCACTATTCCCACAACTCCGGGGCTTGGACAACCGTGGATCCTATTTTCCCAGGGCAAGCCGCGTACGGGTACGTCGAGGGCAGGGTCACCAGGGCGGTGGATCCGAGTGGGATGGCTCTTCCAATTCCGACGCCAATTGGACCTCCAGTTCCTGGTGGAAGCCTGATTCCGCCAGGTTGGGAGGTTCTCCCTGGTGGCACTAGCTCGGGTGTCTCGGGCCTGTCTGCAGGTGGCTTTGCAGTTGGTGCATGCTCATTAGTCGTTATAGCTTTGTCCTGTTATGAAATCTGCAACTATAGAGTAGGAATGCCTTGCGGGCCACTTACTCAATTGGGTGAGAATTTAGCAGGTGCTGCCTCCAAAACGCCGTGGTGGCAGGCGATTTTCCCACAAGAACTTCCCGCAGACCCTTGGGTTGTGCAGTACCAAACTGCTCGCAGAGTAGAGTGCGGGAGAAACAAAAAGGGTCACCCTTGGCCATGGATTGATCCGTCGCACCCATTTTATCCATTGCAAGCTCCTGAACCTAATAAGAAATTTGATTCGGCATGTTCTCCAGAACCGCCATGCCCATACCTGGTGCGCCTCGACACGGCTAACAAAAACAAAGGGCATTGGGGTACATGGAGTGATGGTCGCATTGGAAGGTGCTATGATATCCATACGCATTATCGGCTTCAAACCAAATATCCACCCGATTGCAAATGCACACCAACAGGCCCTGAAATTGATGGAGAATGCTTTGGACCAGTTTTTCCGTAATAGCCATGACCACTCTAATACTGAAGTGATAGGATACGACCTTCGCAGGTTAGCACCCAACCGGCAGAGAATGAAAACTACCGGAGATCTAGTTATCTGCCCAGTAGCACCTCGTATCGATTCTCGTTGCTGGGATTCACTTATGCCAGCTCATGAAAAGGAACTTCAGACACAGCTGACCTATTCTCTCGAAAAACTAATCGAATACGCCACTTTGCATATCGTGGATCATTTTGAAATAATAGCCTGTGGGGTGGATTCATGGACAAGACTTAGGTCCAAACTAAGAAAATGTTGGGATCAGAAGAATGAAACACTGCGGATGGTTGATCTACCATTTCCAAAATATGTACAACAAGGATGGAGTCTACTGGGATTTGATGTTGTTGATTGCGGACTTGGCGCGGCGGACTGGTCTAACCCAGTTCATGCTACACCCTGGGACGTTCAAAATTCGTTAAGCGTAACCTTTGCCCAAGCAAAAACTCTGCGAGATATGCTTGTATCTCAAAGTGATTTGGGGGAACTTTTTGTAGTTTCTGTCTATAGTCTGGGCGTTTTTGAACGCCATGATGAACTCGGTAGCCTCCTTAACCCTCCGAAGGATTGATTTTTCTTACTTGCCCTGTTAAGATCGAAACGAGCAGTGGAACACCCACAACTCTTGCAACCTCGCGGGTCAGATCACCTCAATGCAGTACGTTACGTCCCCCGACGACCCACACTTTTGACGACAACGGCAACCTCATCCGGGTTTGGGGCGATTGGCCGGGCGGGAGCAAAAGCATCACGATGAGCTATGACAAGGAAAACCGCCTGGTTTTGGATTTGGATTCTGGGGCAAGGACAACGTACACTTACAGTGGCGACGGATTGAAGCGGAGCGAGGCCACGGGTTCTGGGGTAACCACCATGGTTTGGGATGGCAGCGAATACCTGCAAGGACGAGACTAACATGGCGGTCACAAACTATTTGAGCATTGACGGTGAGGTTTTGATGGAATCTGGCACCACCGAAAAGGAGCGCATCATGTACATCCGGGATGGGCTGGGGAGCGTTGTGGCCACCGCCGACAGCCAAGGCAACGTGCTCAACACGTATATGTACAAACCCTCGGGTGCAGTTTGGCAGAAAACGGGCTCCGCCCCGGATCCGCGCTTCCTCTGGTGTGGCACCTGGGGGTACCGGGCAGGCGGTTCAGCGTGGAACTCGCACTACGTGAGAGCAAGGCACTATTCCCACAACTCCGGGGCTTGGACAACGGTGGATCCGCTCTGGCCTTCTGAGCCGGCGTATGGGTATGTGGGAGGGCGGCCGATGGGCGCGGTGGATCCGAGCGAGATGCAAATTGACCCGCAGCAAGGACCTCCTCCTTATGGGGAACCTGGGTGGAAGTTTGTCAGTTGCGACAAAGATGATAAATATATAGCAACCACCTATGTCAATGTTAATGGCCCCTGCAAAAAATATGATGTGCACTTTCGAATAGGGTCTTCGACATATAGAACCCGTTCCAGCTGGATGCCGCTTGCTACTTATAGCGGGCTATTCAGTGAGCTTGAAAACAAGTGTGGAGTAAGCCGTGAAGCAATTGAGAAAATTCTATGTGAAGAGAATTGTTGCAATGTCGGAAAATCGATGGGTGCGGACCCAAATTCAGTTTGCTCAATTGGACTAACGGAAAGAACAACTTATGCCTGGCCAAAAGATCCGGCTCAAGATCTCACGGCAGCAATAGGAGTTCCGAAGGGAAATTCTTTCGGATGCTTGCAACTACAGACTGCGCGAGTAGAAGCAATACTTGCAGCAGCTAAAAAATGTGACCCAGCGCTATATGCCAAATTAACTCCACCATTTGCCGGGGCTTCAAAGAGCCAGATTGCGAAAGCGCTTCTAAATTGCAACTACAGCTTTAAAATTGCGTCAGCAGATCAAATATTAAGGCGAAAGGGGTGTGCTGGATTACCCCTATCTAGTCCTAGTGGGAATTATAATTATAAGAATCCGAGGGATTTTCCAGTTTCCTGGAATCCACGTGCTCCCGCCCACGTAGCCCGGTCTCAATGCGTATACGACGTCCTAAGCAAATTCAATCCTTGTGAAAGATAAGAAATGAAAAATTTACGATTGAAAAGGTATCTTGCGATTTCTGCTGCCATCTTATTTTTTCTCGTTCCTATTCTGGTCTACCGCAGTGGATTTTGGCTAAAGTCGGTTACTGTTGGTGAAAATAATGGCCGTTTGTACATAGAGTATGAGACAATTTGGACTGTTTATCAATCAAGTTTGCAGACTGTAAGTTCAAGTAATACGGAATTTGATGGTGTTGTCGATTACGATTTGAAGCCGATCAGTAGCGAGCGACTTCCGAAGTATGGGATACCGGTTGGCACAACGCGTGAATTTCGCTCTGCATTTGGGTTAGTACAGATCTCGAACCATGGACCTAACTATTCGTTACACGGTTATTATGATGAACCAAAATCTATTAGGGTTTTCTTTTGAGCATAATGCCGACGACAATGGTGCGCAGACTTGACAGAATTGCAGTGTTTAGTCTCTTGGTAAAGCTATGCAATTCGGGCAAATTCTCTCGCACACTGGTCGTACCGGGCCATCACCTACACTTACGATACCCCGGGGGCAAGAATCCACAATCATCTATGGCGACAGCCAGTAAACTGTGACCAGCAGCTATGATGCCGGTGGCAAATTGAGCGTGCGCGTTGCCAAAAACCCCTTTGGCGACACCCAGTCCACCACGAGCACCTATGATGAAGTTGGCAACCCGCTTGTTGAGCGCGCCTGGACAACCGTCGTGCGGACCTTAACCTATGATGCCCTGGATCGTCCGGTTTCGATGTCTGGTTCTTTGCCTTGGTCATCAACGATGAACTGGGCTTATGATGCCGCCGGGAACATGGTCACCATCACCGAGTTTGGCCCGCACAGCTTCACCTTTGACCTGGCCGGCCGGATTGTCAAAGGTAACAGCTACACCGGCTCGGACATCACCCACACCGTGTGAATGGACATTACAAATTGCCTGCAAGTAGGAAATCTTAGAATGTCTCGTCACTCGAATCTCTGAGAATGACGTTGCAATTCGCGTCCAGGAATCTCCACCAGTCTACAGATTTGACTTAGGCTGAAAATCCCTGTTGCAACTTCAACGGGATGGGTTTCGAAAACGGATCTCATGCACGCCGGCCAAAGAGCGAGCCTTGAATGAGTTTGCCCTTCCCTGGCTTAGAAGCTTGACTTTCAAATCACGCCCAGTCCACAAGCGACACCCGGCAAGACCACTCTCGTAGTCGACCAGTTGATAACTGTCACCGTCAGTCCACACCGCCAAATCAAACACATATCCTGGGCATGCCAGAATCAACTTTTCCCCGCACACATCCCCCGTCAGCACCTGCGGTTGCAACGCCAAGTCCTTTGGTTCTTTCAAACTGATATGGCGAGTGAGTTCCGGCCTACTTTTCACTAGGGCTTCAACAAAGGTTGCTTCTTTGACTAAGGTGAAACATTGATCGCACCTGCTACCAACTTCGATTGCCACAAAGCGGCACGTTTCTGCCATGACACAGCCATTCTTATCTAGCCACCGGACAACTATGTCATCATCAATCCGCGTTTGTGAATCGTTGCAAACAGTAACATGTAAACAGTTTTCCGATAGGTTTGCCGACAACAAGATCGGCGCAAAACAGCGAATCATTTCAAAGCCAGCAGGTTTGACCAACCGGGCATGATCCTCCAGTGACCAACTTTGCACCGGCCAAATATCGTTTGCCTGCCAAATCAGCGCGCCTCTGCAAGACGGATTCGATCGGTAATGTTCGATAGCCGCACGCATCGCGTCCCGCTGGTTAAGCTGCGAATAGTAAACCCAATCTTCTAGCGTCCTAGCCTCCGGATAATGTAACTCCACCATGCCCCGAAAAACATCCCAAGGTTTGGTGGTTTTGTCGTGCCACCGCACAACAGGGTGGTCTGGGCTTAATTTATCGTCGGACACCAAACCCCACGCATGCAACGAGCATGAACTAGCAAACCCGAATTCCGAGCTAAACCGTGTCTCTGAATCCCGGTAATGAATCCAGTCCCCCCGGCCATGCCACACATCCCAAAAATGGTCGTCACTATGGCGCTGCGCGGGGATATGTTTTTCATCCACCATTCCCGTTACAAGCAAAGGACTTGATTCAATGTAAGGGCGGCCAGGGTCGCCTTCCTCGCACGCGCGTTTCAAGACCTTGTCATAAATCACTTCGCCATAAAATCGCTCCGGTGCGTTTTCCGCCCCGCCCCATTTCCCGCACCAAAGGACACGGTTTTCGTTGTTGCCACACCAAATTGCGAGCGACGCCCGATCTTTCAGCCGTTGGATCTGCGCCTGCGCCTCTTGCAACGCGACTCGCTGGTAATGCTCGTCATCCGGATAGTAGCTGCACGCATAGGGAAAGTCCTGCCAAACCATGATCCCGGCGGCATCGCAGGCATCGTAAAAGTCGTCCGTCTCATAAATCCCGCCTCCCCACACTCGTAGCATGTTCATTCCCAGCCGCTTGTATCGATCGACCGCCGCAAAAACATCCTCGCGGCTGATCCGCGTCAAGAACGAGTCATGGGGAATCCAATTCGCTCCCCGGCACCACACTCGCCGGCCATTCACCACAAATTCGAAACTGGTTCCGGCTTCATCCGGCTCCCGTCGCAATTCGATTGTCCGCAATCCGATCTTCTTGCGGATGAGCTGATCACCTAGGCGCACTTCCAAGTCGTGCAAAACGGCTTCGCCTTCGCCGTTTGGCTCCCAGCGTGCCCCGTCGGTTTCAAACGATTGGCCCACGGCCCCCCCGTTCCAAAAGATCTCTGCCTCCCCACCCCCTTCAATAGCGACATCGACATCGATTCGGAACCGCCCGGCCCCCAAATAGGTTTGGCCTGCCGCCACCGATTTGACCCGGCGCGCAAACTCAATGAGCGTAATCGGCTTCCAAATGCCGCAGGAAACCAAACGCGGACCCCAGTCCCAGCCATACATGCACCCGGCCTTCCGGACGAATGCCCGTTCGTCAAACCAGGCGGTTTCATTCTTGATCCCGTTTGACGCAAAGTATTCCGACCGCCGCTCTTTCCCAACCCGCACCGCTGAATGAAAGTGAATCGTCAAACGGTTGGTACCCGTGGCCAGCCGATGAGAGACATCGATCTCATGGCGCAAAAACATATTGTCAAACGAACCGACCAAATCTCCGTTCAGGTAAATGTCCGCAACCGTGTCGAGCCCTTCAAACACGATCACCCGTTTGTCGAGCCCTTGCTTTGCCGACCAGTCGAACTCGCACTCATAAATCCAATCGCGGTCATCGACCCAGCGGCAACCGAGCTCAAACCGCTCGCGGTGAGGATCCCCAATGACCCCATTCCGCATCAAATCGGTATGAACATAGCCGGGAACCGACGCCGGCATCCAACCCATTTCTTGGGTTTGCGGGCGGTGGTAGCCCGGATCCTCGTCGTGCAGTCGAAACTTCCAGTTGTCGGCAAGCGGTGTCGAAATCATCTCTGTGGATCAAAAAATATGGTTTGGACAAATGTGGTGGGCTAGGGTCTGGGGGAACAGACCCTAGCCAGCGAAATGGCCTTACTTACCCTGTTCCGCAGGAGGACTCTCGTTTGACTTTGCGGCACCACCTGCCGGGCCATAGCCAGGGGGTGGAGGGCGCTTTGCAAAATCATCGGCGGTATAGCCTTTTTCGGTTTCATTGCTGCTGCAACCGAACAATGCGCCGCCCAATAGTCCAAGGAGCAGGGTGAGGAGGAAGGCCCTTTTCATATCCCTACTCTTGATACAGCGCGTCCCACATGTTCTGGAACTTGCTTTCCATGCAACCGGTGTTGCCATAGGCTGTTCCCTTTGCAAAATCAACGGTCTGCTCGGGACGCATCATTTTGGCGTGGCCATCTGCGAAAGCAACTGGCGAACCATTACCATAGAAGCGGTCGATGTAACCTTTGTATGTTGGATCAGGGGCCGACCAAAGGCTCCTTTGACCCGGCAAAGTACATTCCCCGCTGGGGTTGCAGTCGACGGACGATGCGTTGTTCAAAACAACGTTGTAAGCTCCGAATGCCCCTTCAAAAGCGCCCAGTTCGGGAGAGTGGTCGGCATTCTTCGGGTTTCTCGTCCGGGTTGCAAAAAGGATCGTCTGGGCTATCCGAGTGATTTCAGTTTGCGAACGGGTGCCGTTTTCGTACCAATTGTTTGATTGGTTCACATTGATGACCCCGCGGAATTTCCATTGCCAAGTCGGGGCTTCGCAGGATCCGGCCACAATGCCATTGGCAACATAGCTGATTTTTGGACCCGAGTCAAAGGCCGTGGTCGTTGGAATGCTATCGTTCGGATCTTTCAAGATCTGATAGTTCTTCATATACGGCAGCATGAGCATGATCCAGCTCTGTTGCCAGCCGTAACTGTTCTCGGGGCCGACCCACTGCGAAACGAACAAGTCGTCATAGTCCGTCGCATAGATCAGCGATGCTGTCGCCGTTTGCCGCACGTTGGAAAGCGATTGGGTCCCCTTTGCGGCTTGTTTGGCCTGTGCAAAAACAGGGAACAAGATCGCCGCCAGGATCGCGATAATCGCAATAACCACGAGCAATTCAATTAAGGTAAATGCCTTTTTCATGATGAGGGTGCCTCTTCTTTGAGTTCGGGGGCCACAACTTGCAAAGCCGTCGGCCAAGATGACGAAAATCGGTACTCAGACCGAGGAAACGGCACATTGCCGTGAAAACCAGAAAGGGCGTCCGGATTCTCTGTCCATTCCGAACGGTGTGCCCCACACAAACCCCGGACGATCAAACGATGCGAAGACACTGCCGTCTTCACATCCCGGGTGGGATTGGCAATCCGATCCATCAACAGTTCGATCGCTCGTTGACCCACCTCATCCCAATCGAGCGCCACCGCGCTCATCCCCACTCCGTCGACCGAAACATCGACGTCGTCGCCAATTGTGCAAATCTTCACATCCTCCGGAACCCTTAACCCAACGTTCAATGCCGTCTCAATGGTCGAGGGAACGAATTCGTCTTGCAAAACGACGATCCCATCAGGTCGGTCATTTGCCACCAGACGTGAAGTCAAATGAGTGTTGTCCGGCTTGGGCATCGCACTCGTGTAGTTGAAACAAAAATCCCTTGCCGTCGGCTGGAAATGGTTGGCAAACATCGCCTTCAGATAGCCGGAAAAACGGTCGTGGTTCAGGCCGCACATATCCATCATGCCCGTCACCGCAATCCTCTTGCACCCTGAATCGATCAATCGCTGAGTCGCCAGCTCGCCGGCGTTCAAATTGTCAAACGTCACATAGTCGGCCTTGGCCCCTGCCAAGATGTGCCCCAGAAATACAAGTGGTATCGCATTAGAGAGCCGAACCATCGTTTCGTCATCGGCAAATCCTCGCATCGGCCAAACAACCGCGCCAGCAAACTGGTTTTCAACGCAATATTCGATCGCATCTTCAAGAGCCACTGGGCCTGTCGCATCAAGATGAATAAGGTGATAGCCTTGGGCCCGCAAGGCTTCGCTCATCCGGACTGAAAGAACCCGCTGGACATAACTCTGCCCCTCGATAAAAGCAATATTCTTGGTCGCCGCCTCGGTAAAGCCAGATGCGGCCACCACCCCCCGATTCGGCAGATTCTTAGCCCATCCGTCGTGGATCACCTTCGACAAAGCCCGGCGCACCGTCGATCGGCTCACCCCATACCGGTTCTGCAGTTCCCTTTCCGTTGGCAGCATCCGCCCCAATCCGATCTCGCCAGATCTGATTCGCGATTGCAGGTCGCTTGCTATTTCCTTGAACGCATTTCTCCGCGCCGAAGGTTTGTGCTCGCCACTGGGCATTGGAGTCATTATACAGAAAGTATCGCAAAATGCAAATTAATTTTCGTAAAATGCGATATGTATTGTATCGCTTAGTTTACAATCTGCTTAGAAGTCTGGAAACCATCATGACCGCCACGATGATCATAGCCCTCCTCCTGATGCCTCAAGCCAGGGGCACCTTGACCAAGACCAGTTGGTTCGGGCCGGTGACGGCAACCCTCGACATCAAAACTGCCGGAAATCCTTTTGACCCTTCCCAAAACGACATTCAAGTGATCTTTGTGTCGCCCTCCGGCAAAACAACCACCCGAATCGCCTTTTACTCCCACGGAAAATGGCATGTCACCCTCGCCGCAACTGAGAAAGGCACTTACCAGGGCACTGTGATCCAGAACGGTTCGCCGACCGAGGCAAAAACAACCTTGGCCCTTTCAAGGAACCTCCCCACGGGTTTCGTCCGCACGACCCCCGACCACCGATTTGCCTTTGACAATGGCCAATCCTACTGGCCTCTGGGTTTCAATTTCGCATGGCGATCCGACAACGTCCCCGATCTCCCAGCGGCCCTGCCCGAACTCAAAAGGTACGGAGTCAACTGGACCCGCATCTGGGCCGACCATTGGGACGGCAAAAACCCGTTCTGGGTCAAAGGCAATCCCCTCCAATTTGACGAAGCCCCGCTCGACCGCTGGCAAGCCGTTACCGAGGCCGCCGAAAAAGGCGATGTGAAATACCAATTCGTCCTCTTCCACCACGGCCCTTGGTCTTCGCGGGTCAACTCCAACTGGCGTGAAAATCCCTGGAACAAAGCCAACGGCGGGTTCCTTGACACCCCCACAGAATTCTTCTCTTCTCCGCAAGCCAAAAAGATCGCAAAGGCCTGGCTCCGTTACGCTGTCGCCCGCTACGGGCACAGTCCTTCCGTTATGGCCTGGGAGCTGTTCAATGAAGTTGAATGGGTCGATCCCAACTACGACCAAAAGGAGCAACTCGTCGGGGACTGGCATCAAGAAATGGCCGCTTACCTGCGCTCTATTGACCCGTACCGCCACCTCGTGACCACCTCCTCCCGCATGAGCCTCCCCATCTATGCGGACATGGACTACTACCAACCCCATGGCTACCCAAACCGCGTCCAAAACCTCCTTCTCGCCTCTCCGCCAAAGGCTGACAAGCCGTACTTTTTCGGCGAAGTTGGCCCCGCCGCCGCCCAGGCCGGGCCAGCCATCCAACGCACAGCGATCCGCGATTCGATTTTCACCGCCCTGGTCATGGGGCACTCCGGATCGGCCCAATACTGGTATTGGGATAACGTCTATCCCCAAAACCTGCTCGACGAATACGCGTTCGCCTCAAAAATTCTAAAAGCGAGTGGTGTCCTCACCCAACAAATTGCCAAATTCACTCCCAAACTGATCGCCCCGGCCGCCGACCTTGTTGTTTCCCCTGGCGGCGATTGGGAACCTGTCCACAAATTCTCCTACTCACTTCCCGAAGAAGCCAACGAACTCGGTGGCATGTCCTCATTCTTCCAAGGGTCTGGCCACGCTGAGATGCGGCCCCAACCAATCAAACTTACTTTCACGTCCCCCAAGGCTGGGGTCGTCACCATCCGCTTTGTCCAAATCTCCCAAGGAGGCGGCAACCTCATCGCCCGAATCGGCGGAAAACAGGTCGCCAAAGTCTCCTTCGAACCAAACGAAGACGCTGGAAAGAAAGCCTTGACCATTCCCGTCCCCGCCGGAAAAACCATCCTGGAACTTGACAACGACGGCCCCGACTGGGTGCGCCTCGCCAGCATTGCCATCCCCGGTGCCGGCACCGCCGCTAACGCCATCGCCACCGGCAACAAAGCGACTGTTCTCCTGCGCATTGAAAAACAAGCTCAAACCCCGGACTTCTCCACTCCGGTTGCCAACCTCCCCCTTGCCGACGGCAGCTACACGCTCACCATTTACGACCTCGACAAAAAATCTCAGGTCACCCAAACGGTGACCATCAAAAACCAGACAACGACCAAACCCATCCTGATCAATCGGGACGACGCCATTTTCACTCTGACTCGGAAATGAGGGCACCTCGAGCCCTCGTCCAATTCTCCGGGTCTTGATTTTGGCTACGGTTGTTGCCGATGCAAGGCGAGACTTCGCCAAGTCCCGCCCAATCGGGCATGGCGACCGCATTGACCAATCCCGGCCGCCCAACAATGCTCAAGGCGACCTTTCCAAGGCCGTGCAAACGATTTGCGTTGTGATCCGGCTGGTGTCAAATAGGGATCGACCGGCTACCGCAATCGGCTCCGGGGCATGGTCACTCAGTTCGCCATGGGTTCCAACGTTTGATTTCTGCGAGCAGGTAGTCCACGTCTCCGAACGGCTCTCCCCCCGACCGCTTCCACCCGACGCGGCCCTGGGCGTCGATCAAGATCGTCGAGTGCAATTCCATCTCTTCAAAATCGTCGTAACTGGCAAACCGGCGGGCGTTCTGGTGGTCCACGTCTGAAACCAGAACCGCATTGAATGCCCCAAGCTTCAACGAATCTTTGTTCGCCTTGGGAGTCGTGGCGCTGACGGCGAGGATGACGGTGTTAAGGTTCTCGAACTCGCTGTGCCGGTTGCTGATCGCCCCCAACTGCTCCATGCAATGGACACACTGGTCGGAGAGATAGAAAACGAGCAAAACGTTCTTGCCCCTGAAGCTGGCAAGCGTGATGCGCTTGCCGTTGATGTCCAAACCATCCAGTTCGGGGGCGGCAAACGGAACCCAATTGCTCGGCCCAAAGGAATCCAGGTTTGCCGGGACGTATTCGCGCTCGGGTTTCAATGTCTCGGCCCGGGGCGTTGTGGTCAGGTTCAGCGCCTTGACCTCTCCCAATAGCTTGAGGTTGGGGTCGGCGCCGCTCCAAACGGCTAAAAACCGTTCGGCGTAGCGGGTCGCCTTCTCGGTTTCCCCGCGGGCGGCGTGGGCTTTGGCCAGTCCGGCAAGCGCCCAAGCGTCGTTTTTGACAACGGCGAGAGTGCCTTCATAGGCATCGATTGCGCTACCATAATCGCCGCCAGCCAAGTAAGCATCCCCCACAACTCGGATCGCCGGCCAGGGGTCGCTAGGCGGATCGTTGGAGTACCGGCCTTCCTCGCGCGCAAGCCGTTCCTGCTCCGCAATATCCAAAAGCAGGCGGATCGCCTCCGTCCTCTTCCCTTCGGCCAGGAGCACCTTGGCCTTTGCAACCCGGAACACGGGCGGCATGTTTTCTTCGAATTCTTTGCGGATCCGGGCGGCATCGGCAGGAGACTTGGCAATCTCATCCGCAATCTGGGTCTCCAGGGAGGCTTCGAGCTTGGTAAGCGCCTCCCGGGCTTTTTCAGCTTTCCCCAAGCCAGCCCAGGCAAACACCTGGGCCAAAGACTTGAAGTCCGCTTCGAAGCCAGAGAGCGTCGCTGGCCATGATGTCTCATCGAGGATCTGTTCCCACTGTTCGAATTTGATCAAGGCCCGTGAATAGGGCATCATGGCCGGATATTGCGACGCCGCAATCGCGGGATCCTTAGGGGCATTGAAGATATCCCGGCTGCCTTGCAGGCTGGCCTCCATCCGCCCAAGCTGTTCCTGGATGTAAGAAAGGTAATCCCGATTGTGCGGGTAATTCCAGTTTTCAAACGGGAAGGCCAGCCGTTGGGTCATGTGTCGGAGCTCGACCCTTGTGGCGCTATCCATGGCAATGGCGGCTTCGTGCCACATCCCGATTCCGGCATAGATGTGGCCGGGCATGTGCAGGGCGTGCCCGACCCCGGGGGCCGCCTTGCCATACAGTTCGCAACTCGCCACGGCTTGAGCCCCGTCAACATCGTCCCAGTTGTGGATCCGAGCATGGTGCGCCCCCGGGTGCATGGGGTTGACCGCCAAGATTTGTTGGATGAGGAATTCGTTTGCCAGGGCACTCCCATGCCCGATGTTGAAAAAGGCGAGTTGGCATTTGGCTTCGATATCCGCGGGGTATTTCACGCACAACTCTTCCAAACGGCGGATGATCTCGCGGTTCGCCTCGTCACCGGTTTTGGACCAAGCCGCATCCCACGCTTCGATATAAAGCCGTTCGCGCTCAGTCGCTTTGTCTTTACGCTTAACCGCTTCGTTCAAAAAGTCGCGAAATCGCTGCAACGAAGGATCGGGCCCGGCGCCGGCCGAAAACCAATTCAGCCCACATCTCGCCAGCCCGAAATAGACCATGGGGTTTTCGGGTTCAAGTTTCAAACACCAACGGAAAGAACGCTCAGCTTCTTCAAACCAAAAACTGTGCAGCAGCTCGTTGCCTTGGTCATACCAGCCCTGGGTTTCGGGGTTTATGGTCGAGATCGGGAACGGTGCATTGCCCAATCCTTCAAATTTCCATGGTTTGGATCGCAATCCAGAGTCAAAAGCCGTACCCAAGTGCGAGTGGCCCGGGCCTGGCTCATCCTGGGCCGGTGCCACCGCAAAACAGACGAGGAGTCCAAAAAGGCAGACGGCTCGGAAAACCATGGGCCATCATGCCACTTCTTGATCTTCAAAGTAAATTGGTAAGACTGGATTGGAAACCCAGTGGTGGCATTGTGGGGAATCAATAGCCCCTTCATGTGCTCAGGACAGGCCCCGGCTATTTGAGCCGCCAGGCCCGGAGCGTGTAATCCATGCTCGACGTAAAGGCCATCGACCCATCTGGAGAAATGGCCGCCCCGGTCACTGGTCGCTCGTGCTTTTCCTGCTTCCAAACCACGCTCAAGTCCGCCCCTTTCAAAAGGATGGTCAGATTGTCTTGGGTTCCGACGAGGATGGAAGAGCCGTCGGCAGCCACGGCAACCGCGTTTGCCTCGCATTCAAAAGAACCGCGCTCTTTGCCTTCGGCAAAATCCCAGCTTTTGACAACGCCGCCACCGCCTGAAACCAGGGTCTTCCCATCGCCGGAAAATGCCAATGCCCGTCCGCTGGAGGCATGGTTCCAAGTCGCTACTTGCTTCAGGGTCGAAGCATCCCAAATGTTGATCGAACCGCCGTCGTCGATTGTGGCGATGGTTTTTCCGTCCGGCGAGGCGGCGATGCCGTTGACCGCCCAGTTGTGTTTGAAGATCACGGCCTGCCCATCGGATCCGACTGTCCAAACCCGTGCCGCATTATCTTTGCAGGCGGCAAAGACCCGCTTTCCATCGGGGCTGAATGCCACGCCGAGGATTGCCCCCTCGGAATCGGCGAAGGTGTGGAGTTCCTTGCCAGTGGCCACATCCCAGATCTTGAGCTTTTTGTACATCTCGCCCGAAGCAAGCAACTTGCTATCGGGGCTGAACGCCACGCAATGGACTTCCCCATCGTGTCCAGTGAGTTCCATGGACATCCGTTTCGACTGGGGATCCCACAGCCGCACGGTGTGGTCGACCCCGCCCGAGGCCATCATTTTCCCGTTGGGCGAAACTGCCACGCAAGAAACCTCCCGGGTGTGGCCTTTGAACTGGCCGGCGTCCTGCGCCGCCATGACCATAAAGGCGATTGAACTAATCAGCATAGGGCCATCATAGCGCAAACACCCACATCGGCGGAGCGTGGAGGACTGCAGAGAAGCCTGATGTCGATATGGTTGGAACCCCGAGTCCGCGCTGGGCATCCACCTGGTAGCCTTTTGGGATGTTGCTGGCGATTTTGGCCGCCTTTGCCCAACCCATGCCTGACCAACTTCCGTTCCGCCCCCCGTCGATCCCCCTTGTCGCCCACGACCCCTATTTCAGCATTTGGATGCCGAACGAAGTCTGGACATCTGCCGACACCGAACATTGGACTCATGCCCCCCACCAAATTAGGGTCGTAGCGACCATCGACGGCCAAGAGTTCCGACTGCTTGGCAACCCCGGATCCAAAACCCCGGCGCTCCCGCAAACCGGGACGAGCGTCACACCGACCCAAGTTGGGGCCACGTTCAGCGGGATGGGCGTCAAGGTCGAACTCATATTTTTGAGCGCATCGGTCGCCACCGACCTCGACATGATGTCCCGACCCCTAAGCTATGTCGTTTGCCGTTCGGCCGCCACAGACGGAAAGCCGCATCAGGTTGGGTTCACTGTTTCGGTGAATGGCTTGCTGGCCGCCAGCCGGACTGACCAACAAGTGGCCAGCAAAATCGAAGCCTTGGGCAAGGCGAGCGTTATTTCGTTTGGGACGGTGAACCAGCCGGTGTTGGCAACCAAAGGCGACCGCACGCAAATCGATTGGGGGTACTGCTATCTGGGCGCGCAAGGCGGATCCGTTTGGGCCTCCGCCGAAGCCACGGCCCCGGCCGGGTCGTTCACTGCCCGGTTGGAGTTTGGCCCCCGCAAAGTCGGCAAGGCACCCGTCGAGCAGGTTTCATTCCTGGCCTACGACGACGGTCGTTCTATTCAATACTTCGGACAAGACCTCAAAGGGTATTGGCGCCGAAATGGGACCGATATGCGGAGCCTCCTCTTAGGCGCCGCTGATGCGCTTCCGGCAATCCGCCGGGCATGTGAGGCATTCGACAAGGAGCTGACGGCAGACTTCATGGCCATCGGAGGGCCGGACTATTCCCTGCTTGCCAGCCTCGCCTACCGGCAATGCATCGCCGGGAGCAAGCTGGTCGCCGACCCCAATGGCCAACCCTTGTGGTTCCCAAAGGAAAATTCCAGCAATGGTTGCCTGGCAACCGCCGATGTCATTTACCCCATGTCTCCCCAGGCCCTCTTGTTTGGTCCTGCCCTGGCCAAAGCGCTGGTCGAACCAATCTTGGCTTATGGCGGCTCAAGCCGGTGGAAGTTCCCGTTCGCGCCCCACGATCTGGGCACCTATCCCCTGGCCAACGGCCAAGTCTATGGCGGGGGCGAACAATCCGAAGAAAACCAAATGCCGGTCGAGGAATCGGCCAACATGCTGATCCTGGTTACAGCCATCGCCCATATGGAGGGGAATGCCGAATACGCCGGTCGGCACTGGCCTGCACTCAGCCGGTGGGCCCACTACCTGGTTGAAAAGGGGTTCAACCCGGAAAACCAACTCTGCACCGATGACTTCCTTGGTCACCAAGCCCAAAACGTCAATCTCTCGGCCAAAGCGATTTTGGGAATCCGCGCCTATGCCGAACTATGCCGGATGCAGGGCAAAACCGAAGATGCCTTGGCCTACAAAACCACCGCCGAGAACTATGCCGCCCGGTGGATCCGCGAATCCGCAGACGGCGGGCACAGCCGGCTCACGTTTGACAAACCCGGAACCTGGAGCCAGAAATACAACTTGGTCTGGGATACGATCTTGGGATTCGGCACGTTCCCGCAGTCGGTCAAAGAAGCTGAGATGACTTTTTACCGATCAAAACTGAACCCCTATGGGCTGCCCATCGACAGCCGGGGCACCGGGGCCAAGTTGGATTGGAACATCTGGATCGCCACCCTGACCGGCAACCCGTCGGATTGGGAGTCCGTCATGCAAGGGGTCTACCGCTATGCCGGCGAAACTCCGAACCGGATCGGCCTGGGCGACTGGTACGACACCGCCACCGGCCACCTGAATTTCTTTGAAGCCCGCCCGGTGATGGGGGCGGCCATGATCCCGTTCCTCTATCGGCCGGCTCTGTGGCAAAAGTGGGCCCACAAAAACCCTTTGAACCCAGCGGGTTGGGCGCCCATCCCCCCTGCGCCCGTGGTGGTGCCCGTCATGGTGGCCGCTGACCAGGAGCCCGTCACCTGGCAGTACACCACAGACTTGCCGGCTCCCGATTGGTTCAAACCAGCCTATAACGACCGCAAATGGAAATCGGGTCGATCCGGATTTGGGATGGACGGAACACCTGGGGCGCGGGTATCCACCGTTTGGGACACTCCCGACATTTGGATCCGCCGAGTGGTCGACCTGCCCGACCCAATCCCCGATAATCTCCGCCTTTGGCTCCATCACGACGACGATGTCGATGTCTATTTGAACGGTGTCTTAGCCCTCAAACGCGAGGGATGGACGACGGGCTATGAAGTATTTGCAATCTCGAAAGCCGCCCTCAAATCGTTGAAACCGGGCCAGAATTCCATTGCCATCCATTGCCACCAGAACCAGGGGGGTCAATACATCGATTGCGGACTTGTGCAAGTATCAAAGCCTAAACCTTAACCGCAATGGCTTGAACGGTCCGGATCCTTCCTTCGCTGAGGTTCCGGGCGACATTCCCGAGTTTCTCCCTTGCCGTGGCGCCCATCAACAGGTGCAGGCCCAGCGGCACTTTGGGGCCGATCAAGGCTTTCTCAATCGCCGCCTTGAACCAAGCCGCAGAAAGCGCAGTCACGTCCTCGCTTTCAATGATCTCGAACCCGGCTGCACGGACGTGGTCAAAAGCCTCTTGCGGTGTAGCCAAGAAACTGATCCCCGAATCATCGGCCCAAGGCACTGGGAACTGGACATCGCCGACTCCCGCAAAAATGTCGTGGAATGCGAACTTGCCTCCCGGCTTGACCACGCGGCCAATCTCCGAATAGAACTGGGCTTTGTCCGCAATGTTCATTTGCACGTGCTCGGTCCATGCCCCGTCAAATTCATTGTCGCCAAAAGGCAAATCCAGGGCGTTGGCCACCGCAAAAACCGTCTTGTCTTCAAGTCCGACCCATTGGGAGAGTTGCGTGGCCGCCTCCACAAAATCAGGGGTTAGGTCGATTCCGTACACGGTGGCCCCGTGCACTTCGGCAAGGTGCCTCGCCGAACCCCCGACCCCGCACCCGGCATCAAGGAGCTTCATCCCTGGCTCAAAGCCGGCCCTCTTCGCTAACTCGATCGTCGCCTCCCGCCCTCGGACGTGGAATTCGTCAACCGGGGCAAGATCGGCGGTGGTCAGCCCATCCAAGTTTTTGCCAAGCTCAGCGAGCCCATTGCGGATCGACTCCAAGACACTGCTGCGACTGTAATGGTGTTCAACAAGATCCATGGCGGTTCTAATCAGGAAAAGCGGTTTCGGGTTCCGCTTGGCCCACCGAACTCAACGACGGCTCGACGCCGCTGGCGTGCGCCAAGTCGCGGTCGTCTTTGCGATAACGCCGGGCCATGTCATCAAAGAATGTGTAAACCACCGGGACGACAAACAAGGTCAGGATGGTGGATGTCGTCAAGCCGCCGACGACGACGGTGGCCAATGGGGCCTGCAGGGCAGATGCCGAGCCCGAGGCCAAAGCCATGGGAAGCATGCCAGCCACCGAGGCAATGCTCGTCATGAGGATTGGGCGCAGACGTGTGGGCGATGCCGTGAGGATAGCTTCATCGCGCGAAAGGCCTCTCCCTCGGAGTTGGTTGGTGTATTCGACCAGCAAAATCCCGTTTTTCACCACGATCCCGACCAACATCAAGATCCCGATGTAAGCCGTCAACCCAAATGACCGGCCGGTTAAAAAGAGCGAGAGGACGACGCCAACTGCACAAAGTGGGACGGTGGTCAAAACCACCAGGGGATAGATGAAACTTTCGAACTGGCTGGCCAACAGCATGTAAATCAAGGCGACCGCCAAGACGACGGCCAATCCGAGTCCGCTGAATTCATCGGCCTTGCGGGTTTGCTGTTCCCCATAGGCCCATGTGATCCCTTGCGGGAGTTCCAGGCTCTTCATGCGGGCGGTGACATCGGCCAAGACTTCCGATTCTGCCCGGTCGCTGTACCGGCCGCCCACTGAGACATACCGCCGTCGGTTGATGCGATTGATGCCGTTTGGGCCGCCCGTGAGCTCGGGGGTGGCCACCTGGCCCAAAAGGATCTGGTTCCCCGTTACCGGGTTCTTTTTGACCGGAATCCGCATCAGGTCTTCCACCGTTTCGCGGTTGCCAGGCGGAAGCTGGACGTAGATCGGATATTGGAACCCATCCTGTTGGAAGTAGGTCGAAAGTGTTCCGTTGGTGCTTGCGTTGATCGTGGAAGCGATGTCTTGGTAGCTGACGCCCAACGATTGAGCCCGTTGCCGATCCACTCGCCACGTGATCTCCGGCGTCGCCTCTTCCACATTGACATCCACCCCCTCCAAACCCGGGATATCTTGGAGGGCATCCTTGACGGTGTTGGCTGCGGCAAACATCTGGGTGAGGTCCGTGCCGAACACGTCGATCTCCATGCCTTGGTTGTTGCCACCGATGATGTTGGAGACCAAGTCGAACGGGTTGGCCGTCACCCGCACGCCAGAAATCGACGCCAGGTTCTTTTGCAGGCGCTTGGCCACTTCGTCGGTCGTGGCTTTCCGATGCTCCTTCAGGTGGATGTTGGCCGCGCCAGAATTGGCCTGTTGGCCTCCGACGCTCCCCCGAAAGCTGATCCCGGCCCCAACCGAGACAAAAACCGTGTCGATGTCCGGATCTGCCAGCAAAACCTTTTCGACTTGCTCCATCTTATCGATGGTTGTGCTCAAGGCGGTGCCCACGGGGAGCCGCACCCGGACGTTGAGGTCGCCCGAATCAGTTTGAGGGAGTGATTCTGTGCCGATGGTTTGCCAAAGGGGATAGGCGGCCACCGTCACCGCCGCCACCGCACCCAAAACCGACCACCGGTGCTTGATCGCCCACACCAAACCATTGCGGTACGAAGAATCAATGGCATGGAACACCTGCCCCATGAAGCCGGAGACCTTTGCCCCGAAACCCGCCTGGTTGATTTGCTCTTCGGGGTGTTCAAGGGCATGGACTTCCCGGGTTTTGATAATGCGCGAGGCCAGCATCGGTACGACAGTGGTGGCATCCAGCAGTGAGACGGCGAGTGAGAAGATGACGACCAAGGCGAGCTGGGTGAAGATCTGCCCGGATTGCCCCTTGACCAAAAACAGCGGGAGGAACACGATCATCACCGTGGTGGTGCTGGCCACGACGGCCTGCATGATTTCGTTTGTCCCGGTGACGGCCGCATCGACCGGCGACCGCTTGTCCCGCTCGATATGCCGGAAAATGTTTTCAAGGACAACGATGGCGTCATCCACGATCAACCCCGTGGCAAGGGCCAGCGCGCTCAACGAAATCGTGTTGAGTGTGAATCCGCCAAAGTACATCAACGAGAACGTGCTGGTGATGGAGATCGGGATCGACAGGGCGACCACAAAAGTCGAACGGAGGTTCCGGAGAAAGAACAGGATCGCCAGAATGGCAAGCGTCCCCCCGATGATCGCATGCTCTTGAAGCAATCCGACCGATTCCTTGACGAACCCCGATTGGTCGTAACCGATCCGGAAATTTAGGTTGGGGTACGCCTTCTGGATTTTGGCGACGGCATCCTTGATGTTTTGCGCCGTTTCGACAGTGTTGGCCTCCCGTTGTTTGGTAACCGAGATCCCGACCGCGTTTTCGCCGTTGACCCGGGTCCACACGCGTTGATCCTGGGCTTCGTCGCGGATCGTTGCGACCTGTTTGAGCAGGACTTGGCGGCCATCCGTGGCACGGATCGGCACATTTTCGGCATCGCGGATATCTTTGAAGTACCCCGACGAACGGATGACGTACTCCTTTTCCCCGGCTTTGGCGATGCCTGCGGGTTGGCTGATGTTTTCGGCCCTGATGCGCGCAACAATGTCGGAAAGCAACACATTGTAGGCCTGCATTTTCACCGGGTCGACATTGACGATAATCGCCCGGTCGCGGCCCCCGGTCACGTTGACTTGGGCGACCCCTCCGGCCGATTCGATCATCGGCGCGATTTCGTTGACAAGGAGGGTTTTGAGCTTGATCGGGTCATCCTCCCCGGTGACGCCATAGATCATCACGGGGAACGAGTTCGGGTCGAATTTGAAGACGACCGGCGGGCTGATATTGGGGTCGTTGGGGAATTGGCGGTAGGCGCGCTGGACATATTGCAGGACATCCACCGCGGCTTTGTCCACGTCGACCCCGTAATTGAGCGTGACCCTGACAAACGACGAACCCAAGTTTGAGCTGGAGTTAACGGAATACAACCCGGGGATCGTGGAGACCGCCTGTTCGATCGGGCGGGTGATTTGGGTCTCCATCTCCTGGGGTGGCGTGTTGTTCCAGTTGGTGCTCACCGCGACGATCGGCAGGTCAACCCGCGGGAGCAAGTCGATCGGGAGCCGTGAAAAGCTGATCGCCCCCAGCAGCACCAGGGCGGCAATACGCATGGTCACCGCGACCGGGCGGCTGACCGAAAACTTGGCGATGCTCATCGGCCACCTTGCGGCTTGTTGCCGGAAGGGGGGCCGCCTTTGCCGTCACCCGGCTTTTTGGGTGGGTCGATGACAACGCGCGACCCGTCCAGCCGCCTTTCGGCCGTCGGCGTGACAGAAGCTCCGTCTTTGACCGGCGAGAAAGAAAGCACGACGACTTTTTCGCCCACTGCGAGCCCACTCAGGATCTCGATATTGTCTTTGTCGCGCTCCCCGGTCACGACTTTCCGGATTTCCGCTTTGCCGTCTTTGCCGACGACGGTGACCGTTCCGTCCTTGACCGCATCGAACGGCACCACGACTTGGGCAGCCACCCTTTTGGTTTCGATCTTGACCTTAGCAAACATCCCTGGCTTAACCCCGGAGTTTTGGCTTGTGAGCCGGATCCGAACCAACACTTGCCGATCCAACGGGTTTGCCGAGGGGACGATTTGGTCGACCCGCCCCCTGAGAGTTTGGTCAGGCATCCCGTCGAAATCGAGGCCAACCTCGTCGCCTTTCACGATCTTCGCCGAATCCTCCACCGTCACGTTTGCGTCGACCAACACAGAATCGGTCGATTCCAAAGTCAAAACGGGTTGGCCCGGACTGGCCAAGGATCCTGGATCCGCCATCCGTTTAGTGACCGTCCCAGAGATCGTCGACCGCAATTCCGTGTCGGAAAGTTGCGAAGAAGCCCCTTTGAGCTGAGCATCCGCCGAATCGACTCCGGCACGAAGGGCATCCAGGTTTGCCCGGTTTGCTGGCAGCTGGTTCCGATTCCCCTGGGCGGTTTTGAGTGCGGCCGCCGATTGGGCAACCCTGGCCTTGGCCGCTTCGATGTCGGCCTGGGTTGTGGCTTGAACCGATTTGGCGTTGGCTTCATCGGCATCGTTTCGAGCCTTGGCGGTTGCAAGGTCGGCTTGGGCCGATTCCACGGCGCTCAGTTGGGCATCCAAGGCGGCTTGGGCGGCAGCGGTTGAAGTCTCGGCGTTTTCCAAATCTTGTTTGGAGACAAAGCCCTTGTCGTACAGCGTTTTCATCCGCTGCTCCTTCAACTGGGCATTTTTCAGGTTGGCCTGTCCGCTGGCAACTTGGGCTTTGCGGCTGTTCAAATCGGCTTGGGCCGATGCCACGGCGCTTGCCGATTGCCTGACTAGGGCCTTAGCTGCCGCAACTTTGGCCTCGGAACTCTTTTGAACCTGGATGAGTGCGGCTTTGGCATAGGTGGCTTCCGCCTGGGCCTGAGTGATCGCCTGTTCGATCTGAATCGCATTGGCTTGCATGGCCGCTTCGGCCTGGGCCAGCCGGCTGCGCGATTCGTTGACGCTGGCGCGGGCGGAAAGAACCCCGGCGTCTGCCTGTTGGGGGTCGATTTTGGCCAAGAGCTGCCCCGGCTTCACCCTTTCGCCTTCGCGGATCTCCAAGTAGGTGATCTTGCCCGTGACCCGGGGTGCCAACTGGATTGTGAGCTCGGGCGTCACCGTCCCAACCGCCTCGACCCCTTGCACGATATCCACCGACTGGGCGGTGGAGATTTCGACGATCGCCGCGCTGCCCCGGCGGGCGGCCCCTTCCTTTGCCTGCTTCGCCTTGGTCGCTCCGATGTCTTGGAGCCGGCCAAAAACCAAGTAGCCCAGGACGACCAAAGGGATCGCGGCAAAGATCAATTTGGCGGAAGGCTTCACACCGTGGTTATACGCTTTTTTGGCCGCCTGGCTCACCCGCTTTGGGCGTTTGCCGCCCCTTCTTTGCCCCAATCATAGGGGTTGTCGCCTTTGGCCCACAGGTAGCTAACCAGTTGGGCGGTGTGGTACCACTCGTGCATCGCCACCGACCGGATGGCTTCGGCAAGTGGCACTTCGGAGTTGCCAAAACTCTCAAACCACCGGGGGTCGACCTGGAGAGGCTTGGCAAGGTCGGCTTCGCTGAGCGAGTCGATCAAGGCAATCAATTCGCCCCTCGTGGCGGCAAGAAGCTCCTTGTACTCGGCAAGCGTCCCGCGCTTGGCTCCTTTGGCGATCTCGTCGAATCGGGTGGTCTCCCCCCGGAACAAGGCGATGTCCTGGAGTTCAGTCGCGGCGATCTCGTGAAGCTGGCCGCCGATCGTGCGCATGCCTTCGGCCGGTGCCCATCCCATGTCCTCGTCTGTTAAGCGGGAGACGGCTTCATCAAGATCCCGCCGCACGTAAGCAAGCCGGGATATTAGGAGTTCTCTGCTGTCCATTACTGGCTAAAGGGATACCCGAACCGTTGCTTGCTCAGCCCAAATATCCTTCGCCGTCTTTGTTCGCCTTCACGGCCTGGGATGGGGCGCTATGGACGCGCGACTTGCCCAGCAAGCGTTTCACCCGGCGCAGGATTTTGTTCCTGAGGGAATGGAAGTCGGCCGGCAACCACTGCTCGGCGCAGTGGTGGGCCCCATATTGGCCTTCGACTTTCACAAAATCGACGCCCCGCTTGTACTCCGGGTGAAACTTTTGCCGTGAGGGCCTCACCCACCCTTCCCGTTCGACTCCGTATTCGCGAACGGCGTCGGTAAAAAAAACGGGACCCGTGATCACAAGCACATCATAAATTTCCATGTTGCTCGGAGGCGGGCTCTTGAAAAACCGATCCAGAAGGTAAAGGAAGAACGGGTTTTCTTTTGATGAAGCGTAGATGCAGATGTCGTACATCTCGTAATCCCGGGGGTTGTCGCGGTCGCCAGATTCCCGACTGATCGGCAAAACCATGTCGCAATCCTCGAACTCGTTTAGAGTCCGATAGAGCTCATAGTCGGTATCCAAGTACCAGCCGCCATCCACGTACGACTTCATGTAGCGGAAAATGTCCACTTGCATGATCTTGTGGGGCAAGGCCAAATAGGCATCCCAATATTGCGGGAAATTCTGTTGGACGAACCTGTCCTGCTCTTCGTTGTCGATGATCTCAAAAACCCAGTCGGGGTGCAGGCGGTGGGCCGTTTCCATGTAGGCCTTCAGATCCGGCCGTAGGTCCTTGGTTTTGGATGTCGTGAACAGCCTCTTTGGGATCATTTCCTTACTCCTGGTCAACAAATCCGGACCGGGCACGCGCCCAAGTCACCGATGCCGGGATTGTACCGGCGGCCCGTGCCAATGCGGAGCGATCAGGGCGAACTCCCGCAATTGACTCGGGGGTTGAGCCGGGAATTCTGGTAGGCCTACCAGGCGGCGTTTGCCCTGGCCTGCGGGAACCTGATCACTTGGAGAGTCTTTCCGCCGAGCCTTCGAGTTCGAGCAGGCGCTTTTTCCGCCAGAGCCCTCCGCCATAGCCGGTGAGGTCGCCGCCTGCCCCGACGACCCGGTGGCAAGGGACGATGATCGCCAGGCGGTTGTCCCCGTTGGCCCGCCCCACCGCCCGAACAGCGGTCGGGTTGCCGATTCGTCGGGCTTGATCCGAATAGCTCCTCAACTCCCCATAGCCGATTGTGAGGAGTTCCTTCCATACCGCAACCTGGAATGCCGTGCCCGAAAGCTCGATGGGACATGAAAACGATTGGAGTTTGCCTTCGAAGTAATCCCGGAGTTCCCGGCTGATCGTGTCGAGCAGGGGATGGTTGCCGGGCACGATCCGCCGGCCCGTGCGGGCCGTGTACCGCTTGAGTTGGGTTTCCAACATCGGCCGGTCGACGAACTCCAAAAGTCCAAGGCCTTGGTCGACCGCTACCGCGACCATCCCTCCGATCGGGGTTTCGATCCATTTTGCCCAAGCTGGTTCGGCATCCTTGCCGACGGCAACCTTTGCCCCGATCACTTGTTCGAAAGCGGCCCGGAACCCGCTCTCGCTCGCGTAACCGGTGCGGATCGCCGCATCCACGGGGTCGTCGCCCTTCCTCAACCCCGCAAGCGCCCGGCCCATCCGCCACGCGCGCTGATATTCGTGGAATGTCAGCCCCATTTGTCTTTTGAACTGCCGCCGCACAACCACCGGATCCAAGCCCAACTGCCGGAGGTCTTGGTCTTTCAATTTGAGTCCGTCACCGGTTTCGACCCGGTTCCGCAGGTCGGCGAGCCAGGCCGGGGGCCGGTCGGCCAAATCGAGCGGGCGGCACCTTTTGCAGGGTCGGTAACCGGCATGCATCGCCTCTTTGGGGCTCCCTAAGAATTCGACATTCTTCTTGAGCGGTGTCCGGGCAGGGCATATCGGCCGGCAAAAGATTTTCGTCGTTTTGACGCACGTGTACCAAATTCGGTCGAACTCGGGACTCCGCTTTTCCAGGGCCGCATAAACGCGGTCGAACAAGGGCCGATCCATGTGTTGCAAGCTACCAGCGACAGGAACCGGATGCCAATCGGGATTTGGACACCAATGTCGATTGGCTATCATCGGTTGTGCCCCACATCCAGGTCGACCACTCGCCCGATTTCGATCCCTCTCCGCTGTTGCCCTTGCTCACGACGGAACTTAGCGCAATCGAATCCGTCGATCCTGCGGCGGTCAAGGCGTATTGCCGTCCGGCTGCCGCCTTTTCACCTGGGACTGGGGCCCCTAAGGGGTTTATCCATCTTTCGGTTTGCGTTTTGGCGGGCCGCCCCGGTTCGGTTTTGGCCCAAATGGCCGACCGCCTCGATTCGGTGGCCCGGATCTACCTTGCGGGCCGCGTCCCCTATCCCATGAGCCTGACCCTTGAGATCCGCGAGATGAACCCTCAGACTTATCGTAAGGGCGAGGTCCATTGAAATCCGATCCTCTGTCGCGGTCTTGACGCGGCTCTTCACCGCTTCCTCGGTTGTCCCGGTTGTCGCGGTTCTGCCAAGGACGGTCGCCGCCGCCCCGGTTGTCGCGGTTCTGCCACGGCCGGTCGCCGCCACCCCGATTGTCACGGTTCTGCCAAGGCCGATCCCCGCCACCCCGGTTGTCGCGGTTCTGCCACGGCCGGTCGCCGCCACCCCGGTTGTCACGGTTCTGCCAAGGCCGGTCGCCGCCGCCCCGGTTGTCGCGGTTTTGCCAAGGCCGGTCGCCGCCGCCCCGGTTGTCGCGGTTTTGCCAAGGCCGGTCGCCGCCACCCCGGTTGTCGCGATTTTGCCAAGGCCGATCGCCGTCTTCCCGGTTGTCGCGGTTTTGCCAAGGCCGGTCGCCGTCATTTCGGTTGTCGCGGTTCTGCCAAGGCCGGTCGCCGCCTTCCCGGCTGTCGCGGTTTTGCCAAGGCCGGTCGCCGTCATTTCGGTTGTCGCGGTTCTGCCAAGGCCGGTCGCCACCACCCCGGTTGTCGCGATTCTGATAGGGACGAGGCCCTCGGTCGCCATCGAACTTTTTCTTGAACGGCCGATCCGATCCCCGGTCATCCTGGTTGAATTCAAACTTGCTGAACTCGAAGTTCCGGAGTTTGACCGCGACTGTCACGTAGGCGTCACCCAAGTCGATGACGGCTTCCCAAATCACATCCAAGCGATCTTGGTAAGTGTTGGTGCGGATGCCTTCAGCCGTGACCGGCATGGCATCCATGAACAATTGCTCGAACTCTTGGGCGAACCCAACAAGGGTGAGCGGCTTCATTTTGGGGATGGAAACCTCGGCGGCAAACATCCGGTGCGCAACCCCTGGCCGGTTGATCCGGCACTCTTGGGAGGGGAATGCTTTTTCAACCAGTTCGCTGAACTGGGTGAACCATTCGGCACGTTCTTCTTTGCCGACGGGGCGGGACTTCAAGATGAGCCGTCTGCGGTAGGCGTCGAAATCTTCTGGGTTGCTCTTGTTGGGCCTTTGGCTCATCACATTCCTCTATGGGGTTTTGCCCATTATGATCCGGCCACCGCAACGCCCCCGTCTGGACTGGGCACCACGGCGGCTAATGGGCCCAGTTCACAGCAACACTTTTGCCCGGCGCGCTAGTGCGGCCCCGACCAGGGCCCGGAAAAGCGGTGCCGGTCGGTTGGGCCGGCTCTTGAGTTCCGGGTGGGCTTGGGTGGCGATGAAGAAGGGGTGTCCAGGCAACTCGACCATTTCGACAAGCCGGTAATCCGGCGAGACCCCGCTGACTTGCAAACCGCTCTTGATCAGCAGTTCGCGATAGTCGTTATTAACCTCGTAGCGGTGGCGGTGGCGTTCGTAGATCGGCGATTCGCCGTAGATCTCGTAAGCCAGCGTGTTTGCCGAAACGTGGCAGGGGTAGCTACCCAACCGCATCGTCCCGCCCTTGTGGGTGATGCCGGATTGATCTGGGATGAAATGGATGACAGGATCGGATGTCCTCTTTTCGGCGGTGTCGAATTCTTCGCTGCCGGCATCGCGGATTCCGCAAACGTTCCGGGCGTATTCGATGACGGCCATTTGGAGGCCAAAACAGATTCCTAGGAACGGGACGCCGTTTTCGCGGACATACCGGAGGGCTTCGATCTTCCCTTCAACCCCCCGTGACCCAAAACCCGGGGCGATCACGACTCCGTCTACTCCGGACAGGATTTCCTCGGCGGTTGCTCCGGGTTCGCCAGAGGCGTTTTTCTCAAAAACATCGCTTTCAATCCACTGGATCTTGACCCGGCAATCGTGGGCGATCCCGCCATGCCCCAAGGATTCCGCAATGGACTTGTAGGCATCGCCGTTGGACGTGTATTTCCCAACGACACCAATTGTACAAGTGTTGATCGGATTCTTGATTTTATCTACGATTTCACGCCATTCAGAAAGATCCGCCTCGCGGTTCTCAAGCCCCAGCCGGTCGCAAACCAGGCCGCCGAGTCCTGTCGCCTCGTACATGAGCGGCACTTCGTAGATTGTTTCCGCCGTCCGGCTTTCGATGACCGCTTCTTGGGGGACATCGCAGAACAAGGAGATTTTTTCTTTGACGTCGTCGGGCAAATCTTCCTCGCACCGGCAGATGAGGATGTCGGGGCTGATCCCGATTTGGCGGAGATTGATCACGGAGTGCTGGGTCGGCTTGGTCTTGATTTCGTGCCAAGGGCCGACGGTCGGCACCAGCGTGACATGGACGAACAGGGTGTTCTCCTTGCCAAAGTCTTTGCGCAACTGGCGAATGGTTTCCAAAAATGGGAGGCTTTCGATGTCCCCGACCGTTCCGCCGATTTCCGCGAGGACGATATCGGCCTCTTCTTTGGCCCCGGCATCCAAAATCAGCCGTTTGATTTCGTTGGTGATGTGGGGGATGACCTGAACAGTGCCGCCGAGGTAATCGCCGCGGCGTTCGGCTTCAATGACATTTTGGTACACCTTGCCGGTGGTGATCGAGCTAGAACTGGAGCAGTTGACATCGATGAACCGTTCGTAGTGCCCCAGGTCGAGGTCGGTCTCTGTCCCATCGTCGGTGACGAACACTTCCCCGTGCTGGTAAGGGTTCATGGTTCCCGCGTCGACGTTGATGTACGGGTCGAGCTTGATCGGGGCGACCGTATAGCCGCGGTTGCGGAGCATCCGCCCGAGGCTGGCGCTGGTGATCCCTTTGCCGATGCTGGAAACCACGCCTCCTGTCACGAAAATGTACTTCGCCATGCTTTGCCTTGAAACTGGACACGCACGGCAATCCTCAAAAGGCGCGGCGGGTCTCAAAGATTATACGCGCTCCAGGCTTTCAAGAGGGCCGGATTGCTTTGGGGCGGTTAGATGGTGGAGCGGCGCAAGATGGCCCGGAAGACCGACCCGACGCCGGGTTGGCTTTCCACTTGGAGCTCGCCGCCATGCGCCCGCAGAACGAATTGGCTGCTGTTGAGCCCGAATCCGCTGCCTTCGATCCCAAAAGATGGGTCAACCGCCCGCTCGCAATTGTTCAAAACGTTCTGCAACTGCTCGGGGTTAAGCCCCATTCCCTCGTCTTGAACTTCAAACCCCACGAAATCGCCCGCCTGTTTGACCCGGATGACAACACGTTTGCCCTTGCCGGGGGAGTATTTGACCGCGTTGCTCAACAGGTTTTCAGCTACTCGCATCAGTTTGCGCCGGTCCGCCCGCACCAAAACCGGTTCGTCGCACCCTTCGACATCAATGCGGTGGTCTTTGGACCGCTCGGTGTGGCGTTCGGCCATGGCGACCTTTTGGACCATGATCGCTAGGTCGAACTCTTCGGTCTTTGGCCGCCAAGCCCCTTCGATCGGCTCAATGATCTCTTTGATATCGGCAAGCAAGCGGTCGCAACATTCGATGACGCCCCCCACGAGTTCCTGGTACATGGCGGGATCGTTGGCCACTTCGGGCTCCCTCAGCATTTCGGCGTACCCTTTGATGACCGTGAGCGGTGTTTTCAAGTCGTGGACAATGTTCCGCCGGATGCTTTGGTTGATCCTTTCTTCGCGGGCCACCGATTGCAACAGCGATGGGTAGTAAGCCATTCGGCTCGTCGTTTCTACGGCAGTGCAATAGAGGCCGAACCGGTCTGTGCCCGCGTAATTCTCTTGGTCGAACCCCATGATGGACCATCCCCTTGCTCCGCCCGGCATCCTCCAGCTCGCAAACCAATAAGCGTCGGCCTCCAGGCCCGAGTACATCCCCAGCTTGACGGCCAGGGCATTCCCCTCGGCCACAAACGGTTCGATGGATTCCACAAGCGACCGCCGGTGAGGGCCGTCGGCCGTCACCCAGGGGGTGGCATCCTGGCCGAGTTCCTGCACGATCTGGCCGGTGTCAGTATTCTCCGGCAATTGCTGGTATTTGACGCCTCCCCAATGCTCGCCGTAAGGGTTTTCCAGCAAAAGGCTCCGCCAGTGGCCGGCATCGGAACTGCTGACCAACAGGCAAATGCCCTTGTATTCCCCAAAAAGGAACCGGTAGTGCCGCAGGGCTGCAACAAAGATCTGGCGCGCGTCCACGCACTCGCCGAGGTCGTGGATGAGCTCTAGCATTTCCCGGGCGGCTTCGGCTTTCATGGCCGTTGCCCGGTTACGATAGCTATGGGTTTCCATTCAGCGGGTGCTCAATCGAAATGACGGCCTAAGGTCGCCAAAGGATTAGAGGATAGCCCAATTACGGCAAGAGTTTTTATTCCGTGTAGGGCAGTTCTAGCGGTTCTCGACGGTACCCGCCCGTTTGGGGATGGTATCCGCAGCACGATGTCAATTCACCGCCGTAAACGTGGAGGGTCACGGTCACTCCGTCTCGTTGGGCATTTTCGGTGATGTGATACTCGTTTGGAGGGATGAGGGTTCCGACCTCCCCTTCGGTCACAATCACCGAATCCTCGGCTTTGAACTGCACGATGTCACCGCGCTCCTCTAAGATGTCGAATGAAGTGACCCGCAAGCGGCCCTGAAAAACACCTTCAACGCACCAGAGCCCGCCATGGTCGTGCAATTGCGTGGCTTGGCCAGGAGCCCACACCGCGACCACCAGCGTGTAGCGTCCAGCTGGATCCCTGTGCATCAGGCGGCGGGCGTACCGGTCTGGGGTGGTCGCCAAAAAATGGGGCTCAAAGATGTCCGCCTTTTGACTGCAGAGCTGGGACAAGACCTTTTTGACCGATTCGATCCTTTCTGGCTCTGGCTGGGCCAACGCCGCATCGATCGCGGCCGTGACGGCGGCCAATTTGGACTTCGGATCGGCACCCATGAGGGGTAGTTTACTGGATTGGGATTGGCTTGCCATCCAGCACGGAATCCAGCACGGTGCACACCCGGCGGATCTCATCCGGAGTGTTGTAATGGAGCGCACTGACCCGCACGACCCCCGGCTCGGGGGCAAGCCCCACTGCCTCGCATGCCCGCCAGGCATAAAAGTGGCCGGATTTGATGCCGATCCCGTTTTGGTTGACCTGGCGCTCAACATCCAAGCTGGAATGGGAGTCGCAAACGAAACTGAACGTCGGGTGGCGCCCCAGGGCCCCGCGGTCTCCGAGGATCCGGATGCCCCTGCGCGACCCGAGCCAGTCCCACATCTCGCGGGAAATCTCAGCTTCCAACCCCTGGATCACGCGATAGGCTTCTTTGATGGTTTCCCGGCTGGGGCTCTCGTCATCCGGGACTGCGACCCCGGCCAAAAAGCCGAAATATCCGCCGAGGGCCAAGAATCCCGCCAGCGACTCGTAGCTAAGGCATCCGAGTTCGAAATTGAAAGCGCCCGACCTCGCGAGTTGCCGGTGGTTCGGGGCGGGGAGCGATGCCCATCGGTCGTGCCTGCCCCACAGCGCGGCCATGTGCGGGCCAAAGACTTTGTAGCAACTGAAGCAGCAGAAATCGATATCCCAGGCTTCAACCTCTGGGGCTTCGTGGCTGGCCGACGCCACAACATCAACAACCGTATGCGCCCCCACCGACCGGGCGATTTTTGCCACCTCCCGGATATCCAACACATCGCCGAGCAGGTTGCACGTGCGGCTGCAGCAAATCAATTTTGTCCGTTCGGTGACGATTTCCCGCAGCCCTTGGATTGAAGAAAGGCCGGTTTCTGGATCCACTCCCCAGAACTTAACCACCGCGCCGCACTCGGAGAGCCTTTCCCAACAGCCGATGTGCGACTCGTGGTTGGCGAGTGAAACCACGATCTCGTCCCCTGGTGCCAAAGTTTGCCGGTAAGCGTTAGCGAGCATTGCAAAAAGCGCCGTCGCGCTTTGGCCGACGGCGACATCGCCCGTCGCTTCTCCACCAAAAATCCGGTTCATGAACACTTTGCAGGCATCGTGGATGGCAGTACATCTCTTGCTCGCCTCATAAGTGGCCCCTTTTTGCGCATAGTCTTCGCGATAGAAGCGGCTCACGGCATCGATGACGGCGGCGGGTACTTGGCTCCCTCCGGCGTTTTCAAGGAATGCGAATCCGGTGCCGAGGCTAGGGAACTGGCTTCGGATTTCAGGGAGAGTCGGGGTCACGCAAAGCAGGTTACCGCTACTTGATCGCCCCAGCGAGCATGGCCTGCTGGACCTTGTCCTTGAGCAGCATGTAAAGGGTGAGGATTGGCAACATCACCAAAACCGACCCCGCAAAGATGGCCCCCCAGTCGCCGGCGTATTGCTGCTGGGCGATGAGGTCGCTGAGCCCGACGGGCAAGGTTTTTTGTTGGAGCATCAAGACTTTGGCCAGGCTGTATTCGTTCCAAAGCCCGATCGCGTTGAAAATGACCGCGACCCATATCCCCGGCTTGGCGAGGGGAACCATGACCCGAAGGAACAGGCTCCAATGCCCGGCCCCGTCGATGGTCGCTGCTTCCGCCAGCTCATTGGGGAGGGCGGCAAAAAATCCGTGCAGAACAAATACGGTGAAGCTGATCGAAAAGGCCACATAGGCGGCCACCAAACCAAAAACCGTGTCATCGAGATTGGCATCGGCCAATTGCAAGAAAAGCGGAACGGCGGCCAGCAGGTTCGGGAACAACATTCCGAGCGTGATGCCACCCAGGATGAAACTGCTCCCTTTGAACCGGTATCGGGCTAACGCGTAGGCCATCATGGCGCCAAGAGGGATTAAGACGGCCAAGGTTGCCAGCGTGACGGTCAGGCTCAAAAGGAATGCCGGCCCCAAATGCTGGCTGTTCCACGCCTTGCCGAAGTTGTCGAATGCCGGAGGCACCGTGACCGAAAACGGCGACGCTGAAATATCGGTGTTGGATTTAACCGCGCTGAGGAAAACCCACGCCACCGGCAAGACGACCACCGCCACAAACAGGCAAAGGAGGATCCCCCGAATGGCTTTCACCGGTTTGCCTCCGTCGGGTTCCGGCGGTAGAGCATCCAGAGGGCGACACTTGTCGCGGCGGTCAGCAGCATCATGACCACCCCGATCGCGGAAGCCCGGCCCATATCAGCCTCGGTCGTCATGGACCGGTAGAGGGCGTTGAGCAAAGTTTCTGTCCGATAGCTGGGCGCACCTTCCGTCATGATGTTGACCAGCGCAAAAACACCGAGTGCCGCAATGGTAGTGTGCACGGCTGCAACGCGCCGCACTGGCCAAAGCAGCGGACGGGTGATGGCCATGTACTTCCGCCAACCGGATGCCCCTTCGAGCTCGCATGCTTCATGCACTTCGGCCGGGATTCCGGCGAGCCCGGCGACAAACAGGGTCGTATAGAACCCCGCGCCTACCCAGATGAACGCGATGGCAAAAGCCCAAAATGCGGTTTCGACATCTCCGAGCCACCCGTTGGCCGGGCCGCTGATGCCGATCCCTTTCAGGAGTCCGACCGAAGGGTTATAGACGGCACGCCAGATCAAACCGGCCGCAACCAACGAAATCAAGTTTGGGAACAGGTACACGGCCCGGACAAGTTTGGCCAGCCGGCCGGTGCCCTGAGCCGCGTGGGCCATGACCATGCTGAAGCCGAGCAAGACCGGGGCGACAACAATCAGGATCGTCAATCCATTCCTTAGTGCCCACCAAAACTGCTCCGAACTCCAAAGGTCTTGGAAGTTCTCCAACCCGACCCATTCCCGGTTCGACCCTACCCCTGAGAAATGGTAGAAGCTGAGTTGGATCGTCCGGGCGAACGGCACCAGCACCAATCCGCAGTACAGGATCAGGCCGGGGATGAGGCAGGCCGCCAAAAACCCCGACCGACGCAGATCGCGGCCCGCCATCTCCCTCTCAGTCCAACTTGTAGGTGTATTTGGTCTGCCGCTTGTCTGCGCGCACCTTTTCTGCTTCGGCCTCGACCTTGTCGGCAAACTGCTCGGGTGTGATTTTCCCATTGAGCAACTCAGTCATGATGTTGCCGACGATTTCGTAGAAGTCGGGGTACCACTCCCGCCATTGGCTTGAGTACAGCAGCGTGCTAGATTTGTAAAACCCCGCGGCATCCTGCAGATGCTCGGGCAACGTGTCGGGCAGCGACCCTTTCACGGCCATGAACGTGCCTTTTTCAGTCACGAACTGTTTGGCCTTGTCCGGCGAGGTCAGGTATTTGAAGAAGTCGATGGCGGTGGCTTTGTTCTTGCCCTTGCTCGGCACCCACCAGGGCTCGATCTTTACCATGAGGGCCGTCGTGTCGCCTTTGCCATCTCCCGCGACCGGGGGAAGGAACATCCGCATCTTACGGCCGGCGGGCATTTCCTTCTCCATTTCGGAGTAAAGCCAAGTTCCGCAGGGAATCATCGCGGCCCGGCCATTGATGAATTCGCCTTGGGCCTCGGTGTGGGAAAGAGCGGTCGCGCCCTTCTGGAAGTACTCCATGTCTTGGAGTTCCTTAATCATCGTTGCCGCCTTGACAACGGCCGGGTCTTTCCAGGCCCCCGGTTCCAAGTTTTGGCACTTGAGCATCGCATCCGTGCCCCCGGTGGAAAGGATCCAAGGTAGGAGCATGCCCGACGTCATGTAGTCCGGGTACTTGCCTTGGTAGGTGATGGGCGCGATCCCGGCCGCCTTGATTTTGGCGCAAAGGGCCAACAGGTCGTTGTATGTTTTGGGGGGCTCCCAACCATTTTTGGCAAAGAGCTCGGGGTCGTACCACCATCCCCAAACAGAGAAGAAGTACGGCATCAGCATCTGTTTGCCGTCTTTTTGCCCAAGCTTCAAAAAGGCCGGGTCAAAGGCGTCCCGCCATTTGCCCTGCCCGCCATAGCCCGGGCCATCCAAGGCTGAGGTCAGGTCTTCGACTTCCCCTTCCTCCACCGCTTGCCACGATTTCACCCGCCAGCCGGGATAGGTGAGGTCGGGCGGGTCGCCCTTTTGCATCCTGGGCGTGATCTGCAGGTCAATCCTCGGGTCGCCGATGATCTTGACGTCTTTGCCGGTGTTGGCCTTGAACTCTTCGGCCGCCTTTTCGTAAAAGTCTTTGCCGTAGCCGCCTTCGAACACCATGACTTCCGTGGTGGTCGGAGCCGTGGACGGCTTTGTGCATCCGCCGGAAAGCAAGGCCGCTGCGAGGCCGGCCGCCCCCAAGATGGCCGGGAAGTTCCACTTCATGACCTCAGTAACATACCTGCATACGGCGGGAAACCAGCAATCCTCCACTAACAAAATCGGGCATCATCGGCATTGACCGATGTTTGCCGCCGTGTTTGCCGCCGCCACTTGCCTCCAATCCGTTGCCATTCCCCTCGTCCCCATGCCGGCCCGAGTGGAATTGACGGGAGGAAGTTTCCGCATCGATTCCAAGACCGTTGTTGCCAAGGGCAGTTCCCCTGAGGCGGCCAAAGCGTTGCGCAAAGCCTTGCGGCCGGCGACCGGCTATGTGTTGGAGACCGGCCCGGCAGGATCAGGGTCGATCTCGTTGGATTTGGCGGGTAGCGGCGACCCCGAATCGTACACATTGGATGTAACGCCCGACCAGATCAGGATCCAAGCCCCCGCAGAGGCCGGGCTATTTTATGGGATCCAAACCTTGCGCCAGCTGCTCCCTGCCGAGGTGTTCGCCGGCACCCCCCAAGCCGAAACATGGACAGTTCCGTGCGTCCACATCGCGGATTCCCCTCGTTTCAAGTGGCGGGGCGTGATGTTGGATGTGGCCCGACATTTCACTGAAAAGCCCGACCTCCTCAAATTCATCGATGCGCTGGCGCTGCACAAGGTCAACATCTTGCACCTGCACCTCACCGACGACCAAGGGTGGAGGATCCAAATCAATGCCTATCCACGCCTGACCGAGGTCGGATCCGTGCGGCGGCAAACCGTGGTGGGGCACAACACCAAAGATTACGACGGCATTCCGCACACCGGCTTTTACACCCAAACCGAAATGCGTGAAGTCGTCGCCTATGCGGCCGAGCGGCACATCACGATCGTCCCCGAAATCGATATGCCGGGGCATATGGTGGCCGCCATTGCCGCCTACCCGGAACTCGGCGACGGACAGCCAGCCGAAGTCATGCAAACTTGGGGGGTTTCTCCCCGGGTGCTCAACACTTCGCCGCGGACCATCCATTTTTGCCAAACCGTGCTATCAGAAATCGCATCCATCTTCCCGAGTGAATTCATCCATGTCGGCGGGGATGAATGCCCAAAAACCCAATGGCAGAACGACCCTGCCGAACAGCAAAGGATCAAAGAGCGCGGGCTCAAAGACGAGCACGAACTCCAATCGTGGTTCATGCGGCAAATGGAGGACTACCTCCACCTGATCGGGCGCCGGTTGATCGGCTGGGATGAGATCTTGGAAGGCGGGTTGCCGCCCCGTGCTGCCGTGATGAGCTGGCGGGGCACCAGCGGCGGGCTACAGGCCGCCAACGAGGGCCACGATGTCGTGATGACCCCGACAAGCCACATGTACCTGGACTATTACCAAGGCCCGCCGAGCACCGAGCCCGACGCCATCGGCGGGTTTGTGCCACTCCGGCAGACCTATGCCTTCAATCCGCTGGTCGAAGGATTGGCCCCGGGCAACGAACGGCACATTCTTGGTGTCCAAGGGAACATTTGGACCGAATATATGAAGACGTACAAACAGCGGGAGTATATGGCGTTCCCTCGGGTTTGCGCCGTCGCCGAAATCGGCTGGTCTCCCCAAGAATCCCGACGGTTTCCCGAATTTCTGACCCGAGTCACCACCCATTTGGAACGGTTGAAGGCCATGGGGGTTACCTACCGCGCCCCGCAACCAGGCGATTCGCCGATCGCCTCTTGGCAACCATCCGACCTTGTGGGGGATTGGAAGGAATTGTCTTGGGATCTGACCCCGGGTTTTCTGGGGCAAGGTGATTACCGCGTGACGTTCCTGTATACGGGCGGGGCGCACCGTTTGGATATCGAGCGCGCCTCGCTATGGGTCGACGGGGTGAAAGTCGCGGAGGACATCCACCCGGGGACGACCGGCGGTTCGCACAAAGACAACCGGTACACGTTTAAAGGAGTCCCGGCGGGCACCAAGGTCGAGCTCCGCGCAACCGTGCGGCCAGATGGCGGCACCGATTCCATGGGTGACGTCTTCTTCGAAAAATCTTGAGGGCGGCCGACTCCCCGCCTTGTGTTGCCTCAGCTCTTCTTGGGCAAGGGTTGCAATCCCAACTCTGCCCATTGGGCGGCGTCTACCTCCGAAGGGGCATCCATCATGGGGTCGTAGCCGTTCCCCATTTTGGGGAAGGCGATGACTTCGCGGATGTTGTCTTCGCGTAGCAGGAACATGACCAGACGGTCGATGCCCATTGCGATCCCGCCGTGCGGCGGGGCCCCGAGTTTGAATGCTTCCAAGATGTGCCCGAACCGCGACTGCTGTTGCTCTTCGGTGACCCCGATCAGGCTGAAAATTTGCGCCTGAATCTCGGGCGAGTGAATCCGGATGGAACCGCTACCCGCTTCGTAGCCGTTGCACACCACATCGTAGCAGTCCGCCCGAACCTGGCCCGGATCCTGGGAGATGATGTCGAAGTCTTCGGCTTTTGGGCTGGTGAACGGGTGGTGGCTAGGATCCCACCGTTGTTCGTCCGCATTCCACTCCACCAAGGGGAAATCGACTACAAAGGCAAAGGCGAGCTTTCGGGGGTCTCGCAGGCCGCAGTCCGTGCCGATTTTCAACCGCAGACGGCCCAGCGCCTCGCAGGAAACCGGCCAACTGTCGGCGACGAAAACGAGCAAGTCTCCGATTTTTGCCTCGCCCAAGGCGATCAGTTCTTCGGCTTCAGTGGCCGACAGGAATTTGGAAATCCCCCCTTTCACCCGGATTCCGTTGTCCAGCAAGATCGAGCCTTCTGCGTCGTCGGCAGGATCGATGACGGCGAAGTTGGCAAGGCCCTTGGCTCCGAACTGTTTCACCAACTCCTCATATTCGCCGATTTGCTTGCGGCTGAGCGACGCCCCACCCGGCACTCGGAGCCCCCGCACGAATCCCCCGCCAGACACGGTGCTGGCAAAGACCCCAAAACCGGAGCCGGCAACGATTTCGCCGGCATCAAAAATCGGGAGCCCAAAGCGCAGGTCCGGCTTATCGGATCCATAGAGGCGCATTGCCTCGGCATGGGAGATATACGGAAAATCCACCACTTGGTCGAAATCAAGCCCAAACTCTTCTATGGCCCCATTCACGGTGGATTTGACCATCTCTTCGGCGAGGTTCAAGATGTCTTCTTGCTTGATGAAGCTCATCTCGATATCAATTTGGGTGAATTCCGGTTGCCGGTCTGCCCGCTGCGACTCGTCTCGGAAACATTTGGCGACTTGGTAATACCGCTCAACCCCGCCGACCATCAGCAGCTGCTTGTATTGTTGCGGCGATTGGGGCAAGGCATAAAACTCCCCCGGTTGGAGCCGGTAGGGCACCAAGTAATCGCGCGCGCCTTCGGGAGTGGATTTGGTGATGATCGGTGTTTCGACTTCGATGAACCCGTTGTTGTCCAAGTGTTCCCGGATCCGGCGGACAACCGCGGCGCGGATCTTGAGTTTCCGGTGCATGGCCGGCCGCCGCAAGTCGAGGTAGCGATACTTGACCCTCAGCTCTTCGTTCACCTTTTCCATTTGCTTTTCATCGCTGATGGGGAACGGCAAGGTCGCCGCGTCATTGAGGATTTCGAAGGATTCGACGGCGATTTCGATATCGCCGGTCGGTTGGTTGGGGTTGCGGTTCTGCTCGTCGCGCATTCGCACCGTGCCGGTGACCGCCAGCACTGTTTCACTCCGGATTTCGGCTTTGGTGTTTTCCGGGAAAATGACTTGCACGATGCCGCTGCGGTCGCGGATATCGACAAAGAGCAACCCTCCCAAATCCCGCACCTTGTTGGCCCAGCCGTTGACGGTGACGGTTTGGCCGACGTGACCGGCGCGAAGTTCGCCGGAAAAGAGGGTGCGTTGCGGGAAGGACATACCGGCCAGGAGAGTACCTATCCCGCTCAGGCTGTCCTTGGACGTAAGGCGGCCCCCGTCACGGTGACGGGGGCCGGGAATAGTTCAGGCCTTGCGGCGGCGAAGCAAAGCGGCAGCCCCCAGCGCGAGCAGGCCCATGGAGGCCGGCTCGGGAACCGCGCCAGCAGTTGGACCACCAAGATCGGCGACTTCATTGGCAGAAAGCGCGCGGTCGACAAACTGGAGGTTGTTAATGAAGTTCATATTCTTCATCTCGTTGTCGTCATCGGCAAAAAGCAAAAGGGCCGAGCCGATTGCATATCGCCCGTCAACGCCATATCCGCTGGGAGACTGGACAACATTTTGCAAAGCACCATCAACAAAGGCTTGCCAACCCGAGCTATTGCCGGCCGGCTGAGTCAGATCCATGGTAAGAACTACGCGGTGCCAAACATCGCCTGAAAAGCGAAGTGGATTTCCAGCGTCGCTATAGTCGCCCGAAATTCCAATGCCGCCACGGTCAACGGAGGTGGAACTATCCCAAAACGCATCGCCGTCGCTCGTGTTGGTGAGGTCGGTTTGCATGAACGAATTGTATCGGTCACCGTCAGAGCTCACCTTCACATCCATCACAATCGAATACTGGTTGAGCATCGTTCCACCACCGTTAGGAGCGAACGGATTGGACATGTTGAGCCAAGGATTGGCGGCGTTGTCAACTTGGTTGCGTGTCAGTTTTAGAACACGTGCCGTTTGTCCGTTGATCATGTCATCAACAAACTCATAGGCTCCAGATGCGGCGGATCCATTTTGACCCAGCAAAGAACCGTCTTCCATCGAAGCCAGGTTATCGTCGAAGTTCCAGGTCATCGTTCCGGCTTGCGAAACTGCAGCGAGCACGAACAACCCTCCAGTCATGATTTTTTTCATTGGTTTTTCCTCTTGGATTGAAAATCAGCGGAATCCCGCTATCCAGAGGAGATGTTTCGACTTTGGTGTTAAGGGGGTGCTAATGGCACGTTAACGTTTGTTCAAGGCAGATGTAACCTGTAAGAAATACTAGGCATACGTTTGATTCTCTTTAACTCAGTTTCGGATTTGAAGAATTCTTGCCGGCAAAGAAGATATCATCCAGAAGTTACTGCTATGAGCCATATCCCTCCCCCGCCCCGGTTCGATGGACCGCCGCCACCGGGCCCGCAATATCCCTATCAACCACAACCCAAGAAGTCATCCAATTCGGTGTGGGTCGTTGTCGGCATCTTGGCGGTTGTGGGGCTTTGTGTGGTCGTCCCCATCCTGGCCGCCATTCTCTTCCCTGTCCTCGCCCAATCCAAGATCGCGGCCCGTCAGACTTATGCGCTGTCCAACATGAAGCAGTGTGCCACGGCTGTGGTCATTTACCAAGCTGACTATGACGACAAGTTCCCGATGGAGATGGGTCAAGACGACGCGCTTTACACCAGCCTTGAGCCGTACTTGAAAAATCGGGATCTCTACTACACATTCGACACACCCACCCAAAGCAACCCGAATCTTGCCGGGACTGTCGCCTATGACATTGCCGATCCCCAAGGAACGTTGATGCTTTACAAGTTTTCCGACCAGATCGACCCGTCGGCGGTCTGTGCGGCAGCCGACTCGAGCGCAAAGAAAGTCACCCGATCCGATTTGGAACTTGAGATCAGCTCCAACTCGTGGCGCATTCCTGGCCGGTGAGCCGGAATTAATCCATATCCCACTGGTATTTGGTGATATCGGTGATCACGATTTGGCTGAAGGGGATGTCCCTCCGCCAATTTGTCCCGGCGGCCAGTTGGTCGGGAGACTTCCACGCGGCATGGCTATCCGCCCAAACAGCGCACGATTTTCCCGCTTTGCGGACGGCGATGCCGCCAGTCATCCCGCCTTCCTCAAAAGGTTGCCCCGCATAGGTCGGCGAGCCGGTTCCCCAACGGGCATTGGGCGCGCAATAGGAACTGGGGTTCGTCCCGGTCAGGACGCTTTGGCAATAGGGCGGGTTGATGAGGTTCGCCCCCCAAATCGGCGTGTTGAGATACAAATAATCCGGATTGCCAGACCGGCCCTTTTTTGCCGCCAACAGGATCGTTTCCGATGGTGAGGCCAATTGGGTTTGCGAAATCGGGTTGGCCGCCGCCGTGCCCAAGCTCCCCTGCCAGGGCGAATGGATGGTGAATGCATAGCCAAACTGGGTGTGGTACAGCCATGTTTGCTCGGCACTCACACCGGAGATCGGCGATTCGGCCCGCACCATAGGATCCTGGAACATCACCGCCGATTTCACATAAGGCAAAATCAGGCCCGCCCAGGTGATGGTCGGGACTGTCCCGTAGTTGACCGGGGCTGTCGGTTCTTCCCGCCCAACCAACACCGCCAAATCGTCGTAATCGGTGCTGTAGAGCGCCATGGCCGTCCCCAGTTGCTTGGCGTTGCTGAGGGTTGCCGTTGCCTTGGCCGAGGTCTTGGCCTGGGCGAACACCGGGAATAGGATTGCCGCCAAAATCGCGATGACCGCGATCACCACGAGCAGTTCGATCAATGTAAAGGCGTCACGATGGCGGCCCATCTGTCAAGGATACTAGGATCCAACCGGGCCGCCAAAAAAAACTCTTCAGGTCAGATCAACTCTTGCGTCCGGGCCAAATCTTGGACAACCGGCGAAAGCTGTTCTTTGACAAACGCCGCATCCACCCGCAGGACGGGCGGGGCCACATCCGGAGCATCATAAAGGTAATCCTCCAGCAACCGTTCCAACAAGGTGTGCAACCGTCGGGCACCGATGTTGCCGGCTTTGGCGTTGACCTCGGTCGCGAAATGGGCGAGTTCAGTAAGGGCATCGTCGGTGAACTCGACTTTGACCCCGTCCACCCCCAGCAGCTGGGTGTACTGCTTGGTGAGGGCGTTTTTGGGTTCGCGCAAAATGCGCACGAAATCCTTTTCCTCCAGTGCTTCCAACCGAACCCGGATCGGCAACCGGCCCTGGAGTTCGGGGATCAGGTCGCCGGGTTTGCTGACGTGGAATGCCCCGGCGGCAATGAACAGGATGTGGTCGGTCTTGACCGGCCCGAACTTTGTGGCGACCACCGATCCTTCGACGATGGGGAGCAGGTCGCGCTGGACACCTTCGCGGCTCACATCGGGGCCTTGGCCGCCTGTCGGCATGGCGACCTTGTCAATTTCGTCGATGAAGATAATGCCGGTCTGTTCGGCCCTTTCGACGGCTTCCATGGCAATCGAACCGGTATCGATCCGCCGTTTGGCTTCGTTTTGGGTCAGCACTTCCAGGGCATCCTTCACCTTGGCTTTTCGATAGGCGGTTTTAGGCCCTCCCCGACCCATGAGCTGGTTCATATCGATCCCCATCTCTTCCATGCCCTGAGGGGTGAAGACCTGCAGGAATTGGCTCCCTTGGGCTTCTTCGAATTCCACTTCGACGACTCGGTCGTCATAAACCCCGTCGATGATGTCCTGCCGGAGCTTGGCGAGCCGGGCTTCCCTTTCTTCGGGCGGTTCGGCATCCTCAATAGGCTCCGGTTGTTCGTGCGAGAACCAAACCCCGGTCTGGAACGGCACTGGGCGGTCGTCCAAGAGGTTGACCATTTGGTCAAGAGCGGCTTCCCGCGCTGGTGCCTGGACGGCCTGCACCATTTCTGATTCCACCAAACGGACGGCATTGGCGGCCAGGTCGCGCACCATGGATTCAACATCCCGTCCGACATAGCCGACTTCGGTGAACTTCGTCGCTTCGACTTTGACAAACGGGGCCCGGGCCAACTGGGCGAGCCGCCGGGCGATTTCTGTTTTCCCAACCCCGGTGGGCCCGATCATCAGGATGTTTTTGGGCATGATGTCGGCGCGCTGATCCTCGGGTAACTGCTGGCGCCGGAACCGGTTGCGCAAGGCGACGGCGACGGCCCGCTTTGCCTCGTCTTGCCCAACGATGTATTCGTCCAGCTTTTTGACGATCTGCCTGGGGGTGAGTTCTTCGATCGGGAGGGCCATGCCTCCCCGGTTGTACCTTGGCCTGCCAGACAGGTTGCGGCCCGGTGGGATTTTGGCGTGGGGCTTGACATTGTTCAAAAATTCAGTCTACTATTATAGTAGACATTTGGAGCAGTCAAGTATCTCATGATCCGATCCCTCACCGTCGAAAACCTTGCCCTGATCTCGTTTTCCGAGCTCACCCTTGGCCCCGGGTTTACGGCGATCGCCGGCGAGACCGGGGCCGGGAAATCGCTTTTGATCGACAGTTTGGAATTGGCCTTGGGCGGACGAGCCGATTCCTGCTTGGTTCGTCAAGGGGAATCCATGGCAGCCGTGAACCTTGCCGTTGACATATCAGGCAATGCCGCCGCCTTGGACGTTTGTGCGCAACTCGGCATCCCGGTCGAGGATGGGGAGGTCGTTGTCCGCCGAGAGGTGTTGTGCGGGGGGCGTTCGAATGTCCGGGTGAATGGCCGGCCGGTAACGGTCGGCATGCTCCGCACGCTCGGGCCGACCCTAGCCGGCCTGCACATCCAAGGCGAGACCCGTGTCCTGAGCGATCCGGCCTCCCAGCTGGCTTTGCTGGACGAATGGATCGGCGGGCCAGCAACCGATCTGCGCGCCCGGTTTGAAATCCAGTTGAGGGTGGTCGAGGACATCCGCAACCGGCTCCAAAAGCTGGTGAGGACAGACCGCGAGCGCGCCCAACGGATCGACTTGCTCCAGTTCCAAGTGGCCGAGATTGCCGAAGCGGGGATCCGGCACGGTGAGACGGGGGAACTCAAGGCGATGCTCTCCAAGTTGCAACATGCGCAAAGGCTCGGCGATACCTTTTCGGTTCTTCTCGAGTCGCTGGACGGGTGTGAGGGCTCGGCGGCCGAGCGGCTATCCGGGGCCGTGCGCGACATCTCGGCTTCTTCGGAGTTCGACCCCGGTTTGATGCCGATATTGGAGTTGGTAGAAACGGCAAGTGCCGCCGTTTTGGAAGCCACCGGAATGATCCGGCGGTATATCGACTCACTGGAGTGTGACCCGGAGGCCGTGGAATCGGCCGCCTCCCGGCTCGACAACCTCAACCGTCTTCGCCGCAAGTACGGGGAAACTGACGAGGACGTGGTCGCCTATTTTGACCAAGTTCAAGCCGAATTACGCGCCCTCCTCGAAGATTCCACCGATCTAGAATCCCTCCAGGCAGAACTCTCTCGGGAGGAGGATGACCTGCAGTCGCTTGCCGATTCCCTGACATTGGTCCGGAAGCAACATGCGTCGGCGTTTTCGATCCGAGTACAAGGGCACATCCGTGAGTTGGCAATGCCTTCGGCCGAGTTCGCGGTCAGCCTTGACCGTTGCGAAATCACGGCCAGCGGCCAGGATATGGCGGAATTCCAGTTCTCTGCTAACCCGGGTGAGCCGAAGCTTCCCTTGAACAAGGTTGCGTCTGGCGGGGAACTGAGCCGGGTCATGCTTGCCGTCAAGGCAGCGGGAAGCGGTGCAGCTGGTGGCCAAACCTTGGTATTCGACGAAATCGATGCCGGCCTTTCGGGCCGTGCTGCGGCTGCCATGGCCCGGAAGCTCAGGGAATTGGCCCAAAGCAACCAAGTTGTCGTGGTCACCCACCTCCCACAGGTTGCCGCGGCCGCCGATTCGCTGGTTGAAATCGTAAAGACCAGCGGGAAGCTCGGGACCCAATCCTCCCTGGCAGTCCTCGGCGATGATGCCAAGCCTGCCGCCATTGCCCGGCTTTTAGCGGGTGAAAAGGTGGGCGAGCGATCCCTGGCCAACGCCCGTGAGCTAATCGAGGCGGCCCGACCTCCGAGCCAGAACCTGGTGCTGACGGGATGAGCCGAAAGATTGGTATAAGGAAACGCATGAGCACTGCCGCAACACCAACCGCTGCCGGGGTCGCCTGGGATCTCTCGGCCCTGTTTACGGGCATCGACGACCCCAAGATCGCCCAAACCTGGGAGGCAAGCCATGCAAGGGCCGACGCTTTTGCCTCCAACTATCGGGGCCAGGTCGCAAACTTGGACGCGGTGGGCCTGGCCGCGGCCATCCGGGAGGCGGAATCCATTGCTAATGACTCCAGCAAGCCGTTGACCTACGCGCACCTCCGTTTTGCCGGAGACACGTCGGATCCAAAAATCGGGGCATTCTTGCAAGCGCAAACCGAAAAGTCTTCTGAGCTCGGCGTCAAACTCCTCTTTTTCGATATCGAACTCCAACAGATCCCCGAAGATCGGATGGAGCGGCTTTTGCAAAGCCCAGACCTTGCCAATTACCGGCACCACATTCAGCGCGTCCGTGCCTACACACCATACACGCTGGATGAATCGAAAGAAGTCCTCTTGGAAGAGACGGCCAATACCGGGCTCCGGGCGTGGCAGAGGTTGCACGACGAGGTGACTTCCAACCATGTGTTCCACTACACGGATCCCGAATCTGGGGATCAATTGGATATCAGCCAAGAAGAAGTGATTGACAAGCTCCGTGATCCAAACCGGGCGATCCGGCAGGCGGCTGCCGACGCGCTAAGCCAGGGGCTTGCCGAACTAGAACGGGTGATCGTTTACACCTACAACACGATCCTGGCCGACAAAAAGCTCGATGACCGACTACGAGGGTTTGAATACGCGGAAAAAAGCCGGCACCTGGCCAATGAGTTGGATAAGGAGACGGTTGACCTGGTGATGAAACTCTGCAAAGAGCGGGCCGATGTCGTCGAGCGGTACTACCGGGTCAAGCGAGAGATCCTCGGGTTGCCCGAACTGACCCACATCGACCGGTATGCCCCGCTCTTCGAATCAGGGGCCGAAGTTTCTTGGGGCAAAGCCGAAGAGATCGTCTTGAAATCATTCGCCGAATTCCATCCGGAAATCCACAGTCGGGCCAAGGAATTCTTCGACCGGTCTTGGATAGATGCAGAACCCCGTCCCGGAAAAACCGGCGGCGCATTCTGTAGCTACAACACGCCAGACACCCACCCCGTCATCCTCATGACGTATCTGGGCAAACTCACCGACGTCGGCACCCTGGCCCACGAACTCGGGCATGGCGTTCACAGCAGCCTGAGCCGCAAGCAAAGCCTTTACAATTTCCACGGCACTTTGCCCCTCGCCGAATTGGCTTCTATCTTTGCCGAAATCCTGGTGTTCGAAGATTTGGTAAAGTCCGCTTCGCCCAGAGATTCGCTGGCTCTTTATGCAGATAAGATCGAAGGCATTTTCGCCTCCGTCCACCGGCAATCCGCCATGTTCCGCTTTGAGCAAAAGTGCCACAACCACCGTCGCGAACACGGCGAGTTGAGTTCGGAAGAGTTCCAAGGCTATTGGCAAGAAGAGATCCAATCCATGTTTGGCGACGCCGTGTCGTTGGGCGACCAACACAAGCGGTGGTGGCTTTATGTCGGCCACTTTTTTGCCGTGCCGTTCTACGTCTACGCCTATTCGTTCGGTGAACTGCTTACGCTCGCCCTTTATGAGCAGGCAAAGCTGGGCGGGCCCGCGTTCGCCGACCGGTATGTGGACGTTTTGGAACGGGGCGGAAGCGAAACCCCCCACGAGCTGATGGGCCACCTGGGGGTGGATCTCCGATCCGAACAATTTTGGCAGGGCGGTTTTGCCGTCATCGACCGATTGGTCAGCGAATTCGAACAACTGTGGGAGGCCGAAAAAGCCTAACCGAACCTTAACGGTTCCCGACGTCCGACAGGGAACCGTGCGTCGTGATCCGGACTTGTTTCCGAGGGGTCACCGTACAACAGCCGGGCACCCGAAAAAACTAGGAGAGATCAATGAAGACCAATGAAATGCTCAACAACTTCCTGATGGAAGTCCAACACCTTGCCAACAAAGACTTCGACGCGTCCAGCGACGAGCTTTTTTGCGAATGTCCCGGTGGCAAGGCCCGCCCCGCCAGCAGCTACATCGCGGAAGCCGGGCTCCTCAATTCTGCCTCGGCAGAAAAATTACGCAACCCGTCTGCGGAACTCGATATGGGGGCCACATTCGCAACGCTCGGCAACTACAACTCGGTGCAAGCAAGCCGCGAGGCTTTCAACAAAGGGGTTCAAGACCTAAGCGAAGCGATCATGGCGACGAGCGATGACGACCTGAACACCGAACTCAGTGCACCGTGGGGGATGCCCACTACCAAGGGCAAACTCATCCTGCATTCCATCGCCCATTCCATGTACCACCTTGGACAGCTGAATCAAATGCAGCTGATCAAAGGGGACGAAGAAGTCCACTGGATGTAATCAGTTCCAAGCATCCGGGTGGGCCGCATCCCAATACGGGGTGAAATCCGGATGCTGGTAACCGGCCCGCAGTAGCCCGCCAGATTCGATTTGGGGATATTCCAAACTCAGTTGGCGGGCTTCTCCCCACTGGTTCCGCCGCCAAACCCGGTCTGCTGGGACATCTTGTGGATGGCTGTACCCCATCGCCCCCACCAGGTCGGCGAGGACGCGCATGGTTCTGCCGTGGAACTTCGCCACTTTTTCCCCCTTGTCCACCGGGTCAACGCCCCTCTGCCGACCCGCATCCTGCGTGGCAACCCCCACTGGGCATTCGTTGGTATGGCACACCTGCGCCTGAATGCATCCCACGGCCATCATGAAGCCCCGGGCAGAGTTGCACCAGTCGGCACCTTTGGCCAGGTTCTCTAACAGGGCCGTCGCCGTGATCACTTTGCCGGATGCGGCAACCTTAACCTTTTCCCGCAAACCACAACCCCGGAGCGTTTGATCCACAAAGGGCAAGGCGTCTGCCAGCGGCATCCCCATCCGGTCGCTGAATTCGGCTGGTGCGGCACCGGTTCCGCCTTCCCCCCCGTCCACCGTGATGAAGTCCGGGCAGGTTCCGGTTTCCAGCATTGCCTTGCAAATCGCCATGAACTCACTGCGGTTGCCAATGCAAAGCTTGAACCCGACCGGCTTGCCGCCGCTCAACTCACGGAGTTGCCCGATGAACTGACAGAGCCCCCTTGGGCTCCCAAATGCCGAGTGTGACGGCGGGGAGATGCAGTCTTCGCCGACCCGGACCCCCCTGGCTTCGGCGATCGCCTGGTTGACTTTAGCGCCGGGCAGCACCCCGCCATGGCCCGGCTTGGCCCCTTGACTGATTTTGATCTCAACCATTTTCACCGAAGGCTTCCTCGCATTTTCGGCGTACTTTTCTGCACTGAACGTCCCGTCGCTATTCCGGCAACCAAAGTATCCGGTTCCGATTTGCCAAACCACGTCGCCCCCTTCGGCCAAGTGGTAGCGGCTCAGTCCCCCTTCGCCCGTGCAGTGGTAGAACTTGCCGGCCTTTGCTCCCCGGTTCATCGCCAAAATCGCGTTGGGCGAGAGGGCGCCATAGCTCATGGCGGAAATGTTGTACAACGAGCACGAGTACGGCTGTTGGCACTCCGGCCCCCCAACGGTCACCCTCAAGTCACTGTCCTCCAAGTGGCGAGCGGCAATGGAGTGTTCGAACCACAGGTAACCGGGGGCATTGACGTCAAGTTCGGTTCCAAAGGCATCTAGCCCTTCTTGACCTGCAGCCCGCTCGTAAATGAGCTTGCGCTCTTCCCAACTGAACGGCTTGCCCGTCACGTCATCTTCGACAAAGTATTGATGAAGCTCTGGCCTCACCTTAAGCAGCAAATAACGGCCATGCCCGATGACCGGGTAATTGCGGAGGATGTTCTTGTCTTTTTGGGTGATGTCCAAGATCCCGACAAGGATGAGCAGGCCAAAAACCGCCACTGCCACCCACCACCCCGGACCCAAAGCTAGGGCCAAGGCCAAAGATCCGGCAAAGCCGATTCCAACCAGGGCGAAGGCGGTGTAGCGAACCATCGCAACCATGTTACACAACGACCGGCCCCGATCGAGCCTCGAACCCGCTGGGTACCATCCGCACAGCCGACATGATCACTTTCCAAAAGCTCATCCGCACCCTCGACGACTATTGGTCGGGCCAGGGCTGCGCGATTTTGGAAAGCTACGATTCTGAGGTTGGGGCAGGCACGATGCACCCCGCCACCACTCTGCGGAGCCTGGGGCCAGATCCTTGGAACGTCGCCTACGTCCAAGCCAGCCGCAGACCGGCCGACGGCCGATACACGCTCAATCCCCAGAGGTCGCAGCGGTATTTTCAGTATCAGGTGATCATGAAGCCGAGTCCGGTCGATATCGTCGACCTTTACATCGGCTCCCTCAACGCCTTGGGGTTCGACGCCAAAAGCAACGACATCCGATTCGTTGAAGACGATTGGGAATCCCAAGCGGCGGGGGCAGCTGGCGTCGGCTGGGAAGTCTGGCTGAACGGGACTGAAGTTAGCCAGTTCACGTTTTTCCAGCAGATGGGCGGTATCGAGTGCGATCCCGTCTGCGCCGAAATCACCTACGGGCCCGAGCGGCTCTGCCTGATGCTGAACGGGCAAAATTCGTTCTGGGATGGGCTCATGTGGTCAGACCAAATGAGCTACCGCGAAGCCGAATTCGAATCGGAAATGCAGAACAACCTCTACAACTTTGAGGTTGCCGACACGGCCTTGCTGTTCAACCTATTTGACCTTTACGAGGCCGAATCCAAACGGGTGGTTGAAACGCCGGTCCACTATGACGAGGGCCGCAAGATCCTGGTCGTGGGTGCAGGGTCATCTGGTTCCAACTCCCCGATCCGGGAGGCGCTTGTTTATCCGGCGCTGGATTTGGCCCTCAAGTGCAGCCATATCTTCAACCTGCTGGATGCCCGAGGGGCGGTTTCTGTGACCGAGCGGGCCAAGTACATCAACCGGATCCGCGGCCGGGTGCGGGCCTGCTGCCTCAAATATGTGGAAGGGTTGGCAGAAAAACCCAAATCTTAACGATTGCTGTTTATCCTGGTGGGGTCAGGTATTGATCTGAGAGGAAAAAATGAGAAAAATCCTGCTTTTGCCCGCCCTTGCAGTTTTGGCTTCTTCGGCACACGCCATTTCGTTTGCGGGCGATTGGTCGTTCACATACAGTGCGACTCTCACCTATAACACCGCCCTGGCCAGCGGCACGATCAACGATGGGGCCACAAACATCGTCTCGGTTTCTCAATCCGATTCCACTCATTTTGCGTTCCCCTATGCCATTGGCCCAATTTCCGGCCAAGGCGATTTCACTGTATCCGGAACGACGGTCACCGATGTGAACAGCGGCAAAACGACCCCGCCTTTCACAATCGACGTCAACGGTTCGCCGGTCCAAGTCCGCGCCACCTATCCCACTTGGACCCTAACCGGCACGGTGACCGGCATTAACAGCGGGGTGGTTGACGGATTCGGCCCGCGCGGCTACCAAATCGTCGGTGACTCGGTGACGATCAACAACATTTTGGTCGAGGCGTTTTTGTTTGGCGGTTGGCAGAATCTGGGGACCAACAACACTGTGAATCTCCATTCTTGGAGCATGGAACGGGACGCCGTTCCGGAGCCGGCAAGTTTGGCCATCCTGGCCCTTGCTGCAGCAACGGTCAAAAAGCGCCGGCACTGAGCGAAAACGATCCCAAAAACGCCACACCTTTGGAGATGTCGGAATTGCCGACCGTTGCGGTGACCTGGTAAAGCCGACCGTTGGCAAAGACGATGCAGTGGAGTACTTTTGGCGAGTTAGCCGCCGATAAGGCAAAACGAACGGCCGGAAAGCCGTCCACCAACAGATTCTGCACCGATTCCGCCGGAGTTTGGGAGGCAGATTCCGCCCCTTTGCGGGCGGAATCCAGCAGTTCCAAGGCTCCACGCCCGGTTGTGACCCCAGTCGATAGCGGGGTCACCATAACCTGGTAGACCGATTGGCCTTCCCCAGATCGGTACACGGTTCCCGTGAGCTGGCCGGATCCAGTGGAGACCGTGCTCTTCGTCACGGCGACCGTCCCCGGGAATTGAGCCGTAAACCCCTCGGCACGGTATTGGCCGAGCAAGCCAACTGCCAAGCAAAGAACCGGTGTCATTTCTTGGAAGTCCCCAAGGCGGAGGTCGTGTATCCGCCCTTGTGGTCGCCATCATCGGGGACGAACATCCAATCCACAACCCAGGCTTCCCGAACCGTGACCCGATCGCCCGGTTTGATATCCGTGCGCACGGTCGGCACGCTGGTGAGGATGCCGGTGACTTCGCCTTCGCCCCTCGCTTCCACGCTCATCCAAAGGAATTCCGCTCTCTTGCCGTCGTCGTTGGTAAAGATGGCGCTGACAAGATAGTCGCCCTTGCCGTAGCCATTGTTTTGCCAGGCTTTCCAAAACTCGGGGAGCCCTTGGCGGGCTGTTTTAACGGCCTCAACCATCTGACTGCTCAATTCCAGTTTGTCCAAAGGGTCAGATTTCGGCGGTGCCTCCGCAGCCTTTGGTGCTTCCTTCGGGGTTGGCGGAGCGCACCCCACTAACAGGAACAGAGCCAAGGCAGGCACCAGGGTTCGGGTCATATGAGGTCGAACAGATTTGCACCAGGAAGAGTTTCTCGCCATAGTCTCCAGCCACATGTTCCAATTCACGGTTCGGCGTATCCGCCCGTCAGGGACTTCGGGGCGGTACACCGCCACGCCTCTTCAAGGTACCCCTCCAAATCCTCCCGCGCCATCTCATCGAGGCGGATCAGGATCGCCGGATAGTTTTCGTAGTGGGGTTCGGTGAACACCCCGGCGACCCCAGAAGCCAAAATCACATCCTTGGCGCTCAGGCTGGGAACCCGGACGGCAAGAACCGCCTCATTGATCACACGCGGCTTTTTGGGGTCGACGCGCTCCCGCCAACTCCAGCAGAATCCCTTGTGCTTCCCTTTGACCATGACGCCGAAACTGAATTGCTCCCCCTCGCCTTCAACCGCTCCCGGCAATTTGGCGCAGATCGCACGGATGTCGTCGAGGGTGGTCATGGAGCGATGCCTGTGGTGCCCGGGGAGGGACTCGAACCCTCACGGCCGCAAAGCCAACGGATTTTAAGTCCGCTGCGTCTACCATTCCGCCACCCGGGCAGGGAACCCGCCGAGTATACAAGCCGGGTGGCTTCCCCGGCTGAAAGTCCGGTTTGCCGCCCCGGGTCCTTGAACCTCCGCAAAGGGACCGCCCATAATAGGCGTTCGCGTCGCGGCATTGCGCCCCGACCGGAGGCTTTCCCCCATGGCGAAAAAGAAAGGCGAGAAGCGCGAAATCATCCGGCTGGTCTGCACGGAAGACAACAAGCACTACGTGGTCACCACAAAAAACAAGCAGAACACCCCGGACAAGTTGGAGCTCATGAAGTTCAACTCCAACCTGCGCAAAGTCACCCTCCACAAAGAGAAGAAATAAGGATTTTCAAAGATGGCCAACCCGAAACGCAAACACAGCCACGCCCGCGGGGCCAAGCGCCGCACCCACTGGAAGACCTCGCTGCCTGAACTCAGCGAAACCAAAAACGTGAACGGCGAGCCGTTGCACGTCCGCCACTGCGCCAGTCCCGACGGCTACTACAAAGGCCGACGGCTCCCCGGCTTCAAAGACTGATCTCGAAAGACGGATCCGGAAAGCCCAGCCCCCCAGGCCAATCGCCTGGGGGGCTTTTTTTGGGTCAGCGTGCCGGGATGTAGACCTGGTAGGTGTATTCGAAGGTCATCTTTGCCCCTTTCTTCACGGTCGGACGCCATTCGATCAGCGTTGTCGGGTTCACCTGGTTCAGCCGGGCCGCAGATTTGAAGAGGTTTGCGGAGCCTTCTGCTTTCAAGACTTCGCCCTCGATCTGCTTGGAGATTTTCATCTCGACGTCGATCCCTTTGTAATTGGTGATCTCCAAAACGCCCTTGACGGTGACTCGGTCGTGGGAGATGTTTCCATAGCGATCTTTGAGGACCCCGCGTTCGCGGTCAACCTCTTCTTCGCGGGTTTCCGCGGCCACATCCAGGCCCTTGGCGATTTTCACGTAGGCTTTGGTTCCTGGGGTTGTGTACTTAACTTCGTCCATACCGAGCATCTGACCGGCTTGCATCACCAATCCACTTCCGGTGGTCCAGGGCTGCTTCATCGTGTTTTCAAATTCGATCTCGTGCCAAACCGTCAGCTCGTCGCTGCGGTATTCGCGCATCCCTTCTTGGGCCGTGCTGGAAGGCAGGTCAAGGGTGTAAAGGTGCCGGTAGGGGCTCTCTGTTTGGAAAAGGACGTAGTAGCCCCTCTCCCCACCCTTCAACCTCAAAGAGTTCAGGGGCGTGAAGAACAGATCCTCACCGCTGAACCCTTCTCCCGTCTGAGGTTCAAACGCCTGGTATCCGTCAGACGCCTCGCGCCGGAAGGACGCGGCATTCTGGGAAGGGGCCGCCGCCCCACCAAAACCGCCTCCTCCTCCGCCCGTCCCCGACCGCATGAGGGCCGCCGTAAAGGTGAGCGGGTCGAACCCACCGACCGTCGTGAAGTTCGGGAAACCCGTGACCAACCGGGCCGGGATGCCATCTAGGTCGCCAAGGTCGTTGACCACGGTTGCCTTACACGTCATCCGGAGCTTCTTCGGATCGCTTAAGTCGATCTGGTAGGCGGGCACCCAGGTCAGCCCAGATTGAAGCCCCATGATATTGACCGTCGTCCCAGCCCGGCCGGTGATGCGGAGCACCGGCGTCGCCACACTGGATTTGACCACTTTGGTCCATACCAGGTCGTCCCCACCCTTAAAGCTCCCGATTGTTGAGAGTTGCACGAACAGGTGGGTCTTGGATCCCTCGTCCTCGATAACCGCCAATTGGTTGTTGACGGCCAGAACCTTGCCGCGGAGGTCGCGCCACTTTTCATTGTCGTACCACCGGATATCCATGGTCTTGCCAATGTTGTAGGAAAGGGCTTCGCCGACCGAACCGGGCGAAACGGTGGTCTCGTTTTCACTGGTGGATGTGGTCATCACGACGCTGGAAATGGATTGCGTCCCTTCGGCATAGATCCACAGGGTTCCCGTTGCTGCCATCGGCGGCTCCTTGATCAACAGGGTTCCTCCAGAGGGGATCGTGGCTTGGTGGACGGCAACCGCCATCCCGTTCTTGAAAATGGTGGCATCGACGATCTTGGTCTTGGCCAGTTCTTCGGGGGCAGAGAATCCGAGTGCAGCCGAAACGGCGAATGTTGCTAAGGTCATGCGTTTAGCCCTCGCGGCCTGGAGAGACATCCGGGCCGCCAACCCATTGGACGCTTAGGCGCGTCCCGGGTTGCGGCGTTCCCAGATTTCGGCACAGACTCGGTTGACGGTTTGGGCGGCGGCCATCGCCTCCTCTTTGGAGTTCTGGCGTCCGAAAGTGAACCGGAGCCCTTCTTTGGCTTCGGATTCTGGATAGCCGCAAGCGGCCAATACGTGAGATGGCTCCAGGCTCCCGCTGCTGCAGGCGGCGCCACTGCTGGCCGAAACCCCTTCCCTATCCAAGCGGATCAGGGCCGTTTCCGCATCCACTCCCGGGAACCGAATGTGGCTATGCCCGGCCAAGCGCGGAGCATCGGTGACCGACCAGACGAATCGCGGATCGAGCGACGCTTCGAACAAGTCGCGGGCTTCAGCCACCTTTTCTTTCCAACCCAAATCTCGCGCAATCTCCCGGGCGGCGACGCCCGCCCCCACGATTCCCGCAACGTTTTCGGTACCTGCCCGGACTTCCCTTTCCTGCCCCCCGCCGACCATGAGGGCCTTCGGCTTGACGCCCGACCGGGCGTAAAGGATGCCAACCGCCTTGGGGCCATAGAACTTGTGTGCCGAAAGGGTGGCCAAATCGGCTTCAAAGTCATCAACCCGCCAAGTTCCGGGAAATGTCTGGACGGCATCGACGTGGAAAAACGCGGCGTGCTTGCGACAGAATTGCCCGATTTCCGCCACGTCGTTGAGGGTGCCGAGCTCGTTGTTTGCGTGCATCACGCTAACTAAGGCGGTTTGACCGCGAACGTGGTCTTGCAGCCACCCAACATCGACCCTTGCTTGGCGGTCGACAGGGGCGATGAGGACTTTGAACCCCAACAGTTCCAAAAACCCCCGGGTATGGAGCACGCAGTGGTGTTCAGCCGCACCGAGGATCACTTCCCAACTCCCGGTCTGCTCCCGCGCGCTCAAAGCCCCGCCGATGACCGCCAAGTTGGCGGATTCCGTGCCGGAGGAGGTGAACACGACTTCGCCGAAGAGGCAACCGAGCAGCTGGCTGAAGATCTCGCGCGATTCGTCGATCGCCGCTTTGGCGGCCCGTCCTTCTGCGTGCAGCGAACTCGGATTGCCGTACCCGGCCCCAAGCCAGGGCTCCATGGCCAGCTGTGCCTGGGGCAAAACCGGCGTTGTGGCGGCGTGGTCGAGATAGATTCGGTTCATCACGCCAAGATCAGGGAAAAGATGTAGATGGTCGTGTTGTGCAGGAAGTGCATCAGGATTGCCGGGATGAGCGAACCGGTCTGCCTGGTCAAAACCGCAGCCGTCATGCCGATCAACGCCAAGGGCAGCCACAGGGCCGGCCCTTGCGGGTGGATGACCCCAAAGACGCAACCGGTCAGGATGATCGCCATCGTCGGGCTGGCAAACAGCCGCTGCAATGCCGGGAACAGAACTCCCCGGAACATTGGTTCCTCGATCAACGGTGCGGCCGCCGCCGCCACAAAATAGAGCAACAACTGGTTGATCGGATTGCTCCCTTTCACCATTTCGATGATCTCGTGGCTTGGTGGCGGCAAGACATTCTGGAGTGGGGCCGTCACCAAAAGGGCCAACAGGAACAGCGGGAAATTGGCCATGTAGCCGCACAACCCCCATCCCAACTTTTTGAGAAGGTCGGATCGGTCGCCGATGATGCCACGGAACGCGATCCGATCACCGAAAAGGGGGATCGTGCAGAAGACGGGCGTAAGGAGGATCATGACCACGTACACCCCGGCGAGCATGGGGATCAGCGCTCCTTTGAGACTTGGGACGGCCGCGGCAAGCACGCTGGGAATGGCCGAAATGGTCAGGAAGACACCAAAGTAAATCGCCATCCGACCGCCTCGGGCATCGGTTCCTGCCAGGCTGAGGCCAGTCTGGTACCCCCGTGCCGGCAAACTGCCTCCCTTCTTGAGGACGATGTAGGCAACGATTGAGGCGACCCCTCCCAAGAAGATTGCCGCCAAATATCCAAAAATCGCCGCGAAGACTATCGCATTAACCTTGACTCCTGTGGCCTCGACCGGAACCTTGTCCTCGCCAGGATGCGAGGCGATCCACCGGGCGACGTTTTGGGGCGGATCATCGCCGTGAATCTGCGAGGGGTCGGAGAGTTCCCCCGCGAAGGATTGGCCAATTCTCTGGCTCCCCGGATCCTCACTCTTCAATAATTTGTCGATGGCCGACCGATCCAAGGTCTCGCCGTTGACGGCCTGCAAGGCCAAGAGCCACTCCGCTGCCCCATCTGAAACCGACGACTTGGCTTTGAGGCTGCGGATAGTGCCATCGAGGCTGGATTCCGAGCCATCCAAGCCCGCGTCAGGGGATCTTGAACCGGTCTGTTTGGCCAACCGCTTCAGATCCTCCATGGCGGCGAACTGTTTTAACGCCGTCGGCGCAGCCTGGATTTCCGCCGCTGCGGGATCGGCCTCGGCCCGGGCCTTCGGGTCGAATATCGCGCCAAGATTGGAGGCGACAACCAATCCGGCCAGGGCCCCAAAAACAAGCCAGGTCCACCAGTTCCGGGTGAGCTTGGGGGGCGGCAAACCGGGCTCTGCCGGCGCGTCCGGGGACTCCATATCTTTCCACTTTACGTGTTTTGCGCCGAGAAATTCCCCCAGGCCCATGTTTTGGGAATCTGTCGCAAGGCGTATAATCCTATTGCAGACATGAGTCTACCCCTTTCCTATGAAGGATGCCTGCGCTGGCTCTTTTTGGATTTGAATTCCTACTTTGCCAGCGTGGAACAAGCCGAGAATCCCGACTTGGCCGGAAAGCCGGTCGCGGTATGCCCGGTGGAAGGGGACAGCGGGACAATCATCGCCGCCAGTTACGAGGCGAAAAAATTTGGGGTCAAAACCGGCACTCGCGTTGGCGATGCCAAGCGGCTCTGTCCAGGGATCATTTTGGTTGCGGGCCGACCCAACGTTTATGTTTCTTACCACAGGGCCGTGATCCAAGCCACTGAGTCTGTTTTGCCGATCGACAAGGTTTGCAGCATCGACGAATTCCGGATCCGGCTTTTGGGCGAAGAGAGGGATCCCGCCCGCGCCCGGGAAATCGCCCTCCGGATCAAGGCGGCGATCGCCACCCACGTTTCTCCCCAATTGACCAGCAGCATCGGGATTGCGCCCAACGCCTGGCTGGCCAAATTGGCCACCGAGTTCCAAAAACCTGACGGGCTCGTCACGATTTTGCCAGAGGAACTGCCCGACCGGCTGAAGGGCTTGGAACTCACCACGTTCACCGGGATCAACCGGCGGATGAAGGCCCGGTTGAATGCGGCCGGAGTTTTCACGTCAGACGACCTGATTGCCCTGGATCCCGCCGGGTTGAACCGGGCCTTTGGCAGCATCATGGGTGAGCGTTGGTTCTATCTGCTCCGGGGGTACGACCTTGATTTCCAGTTTGGAACCGGAAAATCGTTGGGGCATTCGCACGTTCTGCCGCCCAGCATGCGCAATGACCGTGACACGCGGGCCATTTTGTTGCGACTGGCGCACAAGGCCTGCGCCCGGTTAAGGGCCGAAGGGCTTTGGGCCAAGCATGTGACGCTTTCGGTAGCTGGGCGGATCCGGTCTTGGTCTGCCGAATCCCGAATCCCCCCGACGCAAGACGCGATATCGCTGGCACCGGTCATCGAGCGGCTCTGGTCGACTCGGGATTTCTCCCAACCCACACAGGCGGGGATCACCTTCACCGGTCTGCAAAAGGGGCCAGACGCCACCCCTTCGCTGTTTGAACCGGCCAAGGACTTTGCTCAGCTGGGGCACACGGTGGACCAAGTCAATTCGAAATTCGGGAAGAACTCCGTCTATCTGGCCTCGATCCACCGCAGCAAAGACACAGCCAGCGAGAAGATCGCTTTCAACAAAACATGGCTGTTCAGCGAAGGGAAAGACGACCATGCGTGGCCGGACACATTCCGCGGGCACCCAGAAATGTTGGCCGAACCGGACTAATCACTCGACGTCTTCGCGGGGGGTGTATTCGCCCCGCTGGAACCAAGCCAGGCCAAAGACCGTGCAGCCCGCCACCAACAAACCAAGCACCAACCAAGCAACCCAAGGCTGGACGGCTTGCGAGGTCACAGCTCCGGAAACGACATCCATAAAGTCCTTCTTGGTCTTCTGCACAGAAGGGTGCCCGGCCGCCGCCTTCAGGTAGGGATAGATGGAAAGATAGTAAAGGTCGCCGGGCATATTGGGGACGAACGTCTCCCAGCCGAATGCAAACAGCAAGCAATAGATCATTGCTTTGTTCAAGATAAGGCTGACAAGGATAAACAAACTTCCATAGGCAAGGACGCCGGCCAAGATCACGACGAGATCCCACCAAAACGCCCCGGTTTGAAAGGCGCGCGGGCCGAGGACACCCATGCCGGCACCGAACCAAGAGGCGGACGATGCCGCCGCCACCGCCACAAAGCTGGCAAGGCTCCGGCCGGCCAACAGAGAGGGCCGGTCGATGGAGCGGGTCAGGAGGTAGACGATCGTTTTCTGCTCGATTTCGGCGGCCAACACCTGCATGCCAAAAATGGCACTTGCCAAGGCCAGCACCCGGTAGACCAGAACCTCGATGACCTGGCCATACACAGCCACATCGTCACCCGGTTGGAAGTTCGCCCAAACCCGGGCCACGACCCCGACGGCCAAGGCGATCAAAGCCCAAGTCACAATCCGGCCAGGGCGGATGAAATCCCGCAAGGCGCCGGCAAATGCCAAACCCATTAGCCCGCCCCCACCAGGTACTCGTAGACCGATTCAAGGTTGTTGTCCGGACTCTCCATTTCGGAAATGGCGAATCCTTCGGCGGCGAGCCCGCCCACCACGGAATAGAAATCCCCCGCTTGCCGAGTCTGCACTTCGACCTCACCCAAGCTATCGTCTACCGCCAAGCTGACGACATAGGGCAAGGCGGCAAACCGCGAGGCGAGCTCGCGCGGCCGTTCGGCCCGGATCCTGATCCGGTGCGGATACCGGTCGATGAGGTCGCGGATCTCGCTGACGTCGCCTGAAGCAAGGAGCCGCCCTCGGTGCAAAAGGAGGATCGATCGGGTCATTTGTTCGACTTCAAACAAGATGTGGCTGCTGACCACGATGGCCTTCCCCCTTTGGGCAAGCCCGTCGAGCACATCCATGAACTCTCTCCGCCCGACGGGATCCAAACCGTTTAGCGGCTCATCGAGCAAGAGCAGATCCGGGTCATGGAAAATCGCCTGAGCCAGTTTGATCCGCTGGCGCATCCCTTTGGAATACCCCTTGACGGCTTTGTCGGCGCGGTCGGCCATGCCGACCATTTCCAAAACGTCGCGAGTCCTTCGGGTTCCGGTTTCATGGTCGTACCCCATCATCCGACCCATCCGGTAGACGAATTCCCTTCCGCTCAAATGTTCAGGAAAACTGTCTATATCTGGACAAAGCCCCAGCTTTTCAAAGACAGCGGGGTTGGCAAAGGGATCCTGGCCAAAAACCCTGATTTCACCGGTCGTCGGTCGGATTTGTCCCGTGACCATTTTGAGCAGGGTGGATTTTCCCGCCCCGTTTTGTCCAAGGAGGGCCGTCACACCTGAACCGATCGTGCAGGTGACGTCGTTAAGTCCGATCACATCGCCGTACCAGCGGCTAGCGTGGATCAACTCGATCATTTCACCACCTCGACTGCCCTCACGCGGGCGATTGCGATCCACCAGGCCAGCACCGCCGGAACCACGGCGACCAAAAAGACAAGCCACAGATCGGGGCGCGGAACCACCAAGTCCTGAGAGCGACCGCCCCCGCGGGCAAAAAAGCTCCCATCTGTTCCCAGCACCGATTTCAGTATCCCTTCGCATCCGCCGTAGGGCGACAGGTAATGGATTTTGTCCAAGACCTTTTGAATGGGGCCGGAAACGTCACGCGCTTCCCCGACCAGCTTCGCCATCCCGGCAAAAACCCCGGTCAGCACATAAACCCCGGCGTAGGTAGCCCCGGCGAGCCGGCCCTGGTTGAACAACGAACTCACCCCGAGCATCAACGAAGATTGGTAGGCAGCGACCAAGGCGATCCCCAAAACCACCCGGGGAATCATCCAAGGGTCGTTGGATAGGAATCCGTGTTCGCGGTAATTCATGGCCCCATAAAAAACAAAGAACACCGCCGGGATCGCCATTGCCAAAGCAAAAAGCAAGAAAACTGCTAAAAACTTACCCACAAGATAATCCCGCTTGCTACACGGTTTGCTGAAGTAGACCAGCAGGGCGTTGCTGCGGTTATCGTTGGCAATGCACCCCGCCCCGACCAGCAACAGGATTGCCATCAACAGGAAATGGCCAAATTGGAATCCGTTCAGGAACTGGTCCTTCCAGACGATCCGCTTGAAAAACCCCTCGGCAAATTCCGCCCCACCCATGTTGGAAGCAAAGCTGTCGATGAAATACGTGACGGCGGCCGTGATGAGGTAGTGGCCCCCACTGAGTACCAACAGAACCCAATACGATTTGACTTTGAGCATCCGTTGGATGTGGGTCCGGGCGATGACCCACCAGGCGGGGGCGTGCCGGCCGGAAAACTCGGCAACGTTCCGGTAGCCGAGGTCGGCAATGGGGCTGCTAGCGCGCATCGATGGCCTCCATGAAGGCTTCTTCTAGGCTGCGCATGCCCGGTTTAAGGCCGCGCACTTGGACTCCAGCCTCGTTTGCTGCGGCAAAAACGGGGGCGGCAAGGTCGCCGGTCGGTTCCCCCGATTCCATGCGGTACCAGTTCCCTTTGGCGGAAACAAGGCTGAACCCCCGCTTGCCCATGGCCTGGAGGAACGCGCCGCTGGACTCGCGCAATTCAACGTCGATAGCCCGGCTGGCCAGCCCTCGCAGCTGTTGGACTTCGCCCTGAAGCCGCATTTGGCCCTGGGCGATCACAACAACGCTGTCGCACGTGCGTTCGATATCGGGCAACAGGTGGGAGCAAACCAAAACGTTGACCCCCTTGTTGTGGCTGATGTCTTTGACCAAGTCGAGCATTTCGTGGCGTCCGCGGGGATCCAGCCCGTTTGTGGGTTCATCTAGCAGCAAAAGTTTGGGGCCATGCACCAGCGCTTGGGCCAGCTTGATCCGCTGCTTCATGCCGGTGGAGTAGGTTTCAACCGCCCGGTACCGGGCTTCACCCAGCCCGGTGTATTCGATGACTTCGTGTGCGCGTTGCAGGGCGTGGTTGCGTGCCATTCCGGCCAGCTCGCCCGCATAGGCGACGAATTGCACGGCGTTCATGCCCGGGATGTGGCAATCCTGTTCGGGCATGTAGCCGACGACCTGGCGGATGGCATTGCCGTCCCGGCCGATGACGTTACCCAGCACGTCGCCCCCACCACCTGCCGGCTTGATGAAGCCGAGCATGGTTTTGAGCATGGTGGTTTTTCCCGCGCCGTTGGGGCCGAGCAAACCGACGCACCCTTCGGGAACCTGAACCGAAAAGTCGCGCAAGGCCACAAAACGGCCATACGCCACAGTCAGGTTTTGCAGGGTGACGACGGCCAAAGTAGAGAGACTTTACTCCCGGTCGCCGATTAGGTTGCGCCGGGGAGGATTTTGGGCCCGGTGAAGAAGGGCCGGGCCGGTAACCTGGAATGATTATGGAAACGACTTTGGTGCTGATCAAGCCGGGCGGAGTGGCCCGCAACCTGAATGGCGAGATCATCCGCCGCATCGAGTTGCGCGGGCTCAAAATCACCGGGCTCAAGCTGATGAACGCCCCCCGCGCCACCGTGGAAGAGCATTACGCTGAGCACAAAGAGCGTCCGTTTTTCAACGACGTCGTCAACTACCTGTGCAGCGGCCCGGTCGTGGCGCTGGCCGTGGCCGGCCCCAATGCCACCAAAGCCATTCGCATGATGATGGGTGCCACCACCCCAGTGGAAGCCGAACCCGGCACGGTTCGCGGCGACATGGCCCTGACGATTGAAGATAATTTGGTCCACTCATCCAGCGATCCTGAGGCCGCCGCCCGCGAGCTCAGCCTCTGGTTCCCGGAAGGTTTGGTCGGCTGAACTAGCCGCCCGGAGGGGGATTGTCGCCATATTTGCTGATTTGCCACTCCAGTTGCGGGACAAGCCGTTCTAATTCTTTGCGTATGTATCGCCTGTCGCTCATCTCTGCAACCGGATGATCGCATCGGCGGCCTCTTTGGCAAAGTCCGGATCAGTTCCTTTGGCGGCAATATGGTAGTTGCGAAGGGCAGAAGCCGTATCGTGGATGGCTTCGTAGGCACGCCCTGCAAGCAATGTGAGAGCCTGATCCTTTCCAAACAAAGCAATGACTTGGCCCCTTTCAATCCCTTCCACGGCCATTTGCTTTTCAATCAGCGCAATCACGATGTAAGGGTTCGAACTATACATGCCGCACATAACGACGGTGCCGTTCCGTCTTAGGGTTTCCCTATCAGGAGACTCCGTGGCATCTTCTGGGTCGGCAGCGATGTATTTTCTTGATAGATTCCAGCTTTTCGACTCGGGCAGATCGAAGTAATGCTCATACCCGTTAAATCCGAAATAGTCCAGTTGAACACTTCCTGTAGAAGAGCCAGCAAACGCGTACTGCATCTTCAATTTAATGTGAATCGAATCGAATTGCTTGTTCTGATGAGCCTCTACGTAAATATTCTGATAAGCGTTTGCCCAAATCGATAGATCGTGGTACGGCCTCTTCAGTAGCTCGATCTGGAATATGGTTTCCAAGATATCTGGCTCTTTTGGCCAGAAGGATCTCCAATTCCACATCAGATGCTCCGCGTCTACTCCATTACCAAGTTTGATTAGGGCCTGCGCACTGGCCAGGTCGCTGCGGTACCTTTGCTGGCTTTCCGGATCCAACTGCGAGATGTGTTGAATGAGTTCACCGCCTCTCATAAGGATGGGGTTACTCCCTCCCCCGCGCTCTTGGAGAGCCGGTTGAAACGTGATCGCGAGGATGATTGAGGTGATAGTCATGGGTTGCCTTCTATTGTGGGTAAATCGGGAAGTCGGGGTAGCTCACGGCGGTTCCGACGGTTATTGCACTACCGGAATCGAGCTGCCAGGTGCCAGAGACTTTGGTTGCTGAACCGTGGGGGTTCCACGTTGTCGAAACTACCGGGACTTCGTAGCTTTCAAAACCGTTCCAAGGTGGTTTGTACATCAGGAATACTTCATGGTGGTCGTTCATCTCCATCTTCTTATCCGACGGCGAGCAATTCATGTACGGTTGATCGATCTCCAATTTAAGTCCAGAAAGCGCAGGAAAGTATCCTATGCTAGCTACAATGTATGGCAAACCGCCATCCAACTTTCTGCCGCCCGAAAAGTTTGCGTAGGGAACATTCATTGGAAGCCGGTTATTATTTGCATCCGTATACCAGCGGTCAACTCCAGTCAACGTATTCACATAAAAAACAGTATCGCCATTACCCGTCTGGAAAACCGTCGGCGTATACATCTCAGTTGTCCACTTTACGCCAAATTGACCGGTCTGACCAGCAAAATTCGGTTGGTACCAACTGTTGTTCGGGATCGTCACCGTCAGGCCGGTAGTACCGAAAATTGGCTGCGAACCGTACAACCATACTCCCATCGACCCTTGCGAAAAAGTCATAGAAGGGCTTTCCGGAGGCGCAATTGTGATGCTCACATTTAAGTCCATATCCCCCAATCCCCAAAGATCTGGTGAGAACGTGCATGCCAGAGTGCTGGATTGTGGCTTCGCATAGGCAAGTTGCAGGTTGACATTATTCACATTGATCGTCGTATTCAACGTTGCAGCGGACTGGCCCATTACATACGAATTGAATTTTCTATCACCCGACGCTGTCCAGGTGTACGTTTCGCCCCCATCCAAGGGCAAACTCGTCGTTAATTTCGCCTCCACTTTCTGACCGATCAAGCACTTTGGGTCCGTATATTTATCGCGGACACCTTGCAACGAGATGCTGACCGGATAGGCGGCCACGGTGAAGGCACCACTGACAGAAGCGGCGGCGAGCCCCGATTGCGAATTGACGTTTAGCGTTGCGGCGGCGCTTGCCGATATCTGCTTTGTAAATGATGAACCAGGATTCTGGATGACGGTTACATCGTCGCCATACAACACAATTCCATTCGTCGTTGGAATGCTCGTTGTGGAAAAACTGGAGCTGGCAGAAAAAGTGTCTCCTTCTGCAACCACCGTAACGACTTCGGTTACAACGACTATGGGCGGGGGCGTCTGACCAGTACCGGCGTCGTCCCAAGTAAATGTGGCTTTCATCGTGCCTCCGGTGTCACAAGTGCCCGTCGATATCGACCGCCAAGATCCCCCTGAAAATGCCCCAGATGAGTAAGTTCCTCCGGTAGGAGGAGTTAACGAGCTCCAGTTCCTGCTTGCTGATCCGGCTGGCCCCGTCGTGTGGTCGGTGCCGCTACTCGTTGTCCAAGTCACCACGTAACCAGGTGTCGGGGGGGGGGGGAGGCGACCGGGCTCATGGCACTCTTTGCCGAAACACCCGTGCCCGGAACCAAAACCGCGACAACCGCACACACCACTAATGCCAACGGCAACGCCGGTGCCAACCGAGAAGTAACAGCCATGACTTCCACTCTAACATAAGACTCGGAAAAATCCAAGTTAAGGATTCAATAAATCACCGGCCCCCCATCCCGCTGAGCTGGACGCCTTCGATAAAGTACTTTTGGGCGAAGAAGAAGAGCAAGATCACCGGCACGGTAGACATGGTGGCGAAGGCCATCATCAGCGCCTGGTCGGTTCCCCGGTCGCTGGCAAAGAGCCCCATCGCATAGCTGATCGGCATTTTGGCGGGCGAGTTGACATAAATCAGGGGGCCCATAAAGTTGTTCCACGCCCCCATGAACGTCCAAATCGCGATGACTGCCAAAGCTGGCTTGACCAAAGGCAACATGATCTGCCAATAGGTGCGCCAATAGCCGCATCCGTCGATCCTGGCCGCTTCTTCAAGCTCCATGGGGATGGTGCCAAAAAACTGTTTGAGTAGGAACACGTTGAATGCCCCGGCAAAAAAGGTCGGCACCCAAAGCGGCAACAGCGAATCCATCCATCCCAGTCGGGTGAAGATCAGGAACTGGGGCAGCATCGTCACCGCGCCGGGCAACATCATGGTCATCAGCATCAAAAAGAACAGCTGGTCCCGCCCCGGGAACCGGAGCCGCGCAAACCCATAAGCCACGATGGAGCAGGAAAGCACCGTGCCCAAAACACTCATCCCGGCCAGCCAGAGCGTGTTGGTCAGGTAGGCGAGGCCGAAATTAGTTTCTAGGGGCATCCATTCCAGGGCATCGGAATAGTTTTGAATTTTGAGTCCGGGGTGACGCACCGGCTCCAGTTCTTCGGGGGATGCGGTCAGGCGTTGGCCTTTCTTTTCCGGAGGGGTCAGGAACTCGACCAGCCGGGAGCCGTCTTCTTGGTCTCTCACGGTGAAGGCGGTCGCCAGGCCGCCCTCGCTTTTTAGCGACCACACCGGTTGATCCCGCGGGATCTCTTTGAGCTGTGACCTGGACGTTTCAAACCTCCTCCCCCTAATCCCATAGGGGCGTTCGACCTCCACCAGCCACTTGCCGCCTGCCTGTTCGGAGTCCTTTTTGACCTGCACATCCCTTCCGTTGTAGGTTGTTTTGAACAGGGGCATTTCAGGGTCGTGGAACGGATGGGTGTCTTGCACTTGGGGCACCCAGACGATCCCGTCGGTATTGGCGAGGTCGCGCTCTTCTTTGAACGAAGTGGTCAGCAGCCAGATGAACGGAAGGCTGAAGACGGCCGCCCCTGCCATCAGGGTTGCCTGCACCACAAACTTCTTGGCAATCCCTCGGGCACTCAGCGTGCGTTCGGCCCACACCATGGCCGCCATCGCCGCCACCAAAAGGGCGAAGAGGCCGGCTACCAGCGGCCAATGCAGGGGTATGCCCCCCCTCAATAGAGAGAACCGCCCATCCATTGCGTGCAGCCACCAAATCCCGAAAACCGAAGTGGCCAACCACCCTGCCGACGCCTTGATGGCCGCTTGCTTCTCGGCGGCCGTGAGGGCTGCCGAGGCCTTGATCAGGCTCGCAGCAACCATGCCGGCTCCCAACACCGCCACCCACCCAGGAATGGGGGAATAAAGCCAGATGACCGGAACATAGGGCCCGGGCGCCGCTCGCCCCAGTTCTTTTGGCGCAAGGCCTCCCACCAGAAGCAGCAGTCCGCCGATCCCGGCCGAGAGCATGATCGTCCTGATGGCTCCCGCCCGGTCGTGCCCCGGGCCGGCCAAAGCCATGCGAACCGCGGCAAAAATCCCCCGGCAGAATAAGAACACCCCTGTCCATAGGGCCAAGGTGAGCAGGGCAAACAGCAACTCAGCCGTCATTTGTTACTCTCCGTGTGAACCCATTTGGGGGCCAACTTGAATTGCGCCAACGTGACGGCGACCACGATTGCGAAGATCAACCAGGCCAAGGCGCTGGCATATCCCATCCGGAAATAGGCGAACCCGTTTTTGAACAGCATGTAAACCGGCGTGGCCAAGGCATCGTTCGGGCCCATGTTTTCACCGCGTGTGATGAGATAAACCCCGTCAAAGGTCTGCAGCACACCAATGAAGGACATGACGGAATTGAAGAAGATGAGCGGGGTCAATTGCGGCAAGGTGACCTTCCAGAATTGCTGCCACCCGCTGGCCCCATCGATTTCGGCCGCCTCGTAAAGCGTTTGCGGGACTCCTTTGAGCCCGGCCAACCACAAGATCATCCCACCTCCGGCCCCCCAGAGCCCCATCAAGATCAGGCCCGGTTTGGCCCACGGTTCGACGCCAAGCCATCCGGGTGAAGCCACGCCAAACCATTGCGTAATGGTGTGGCTCCACAAATTGTTGAGCAATCCCCGCTTGTCATCGGCGGTCATGATCCAGACCCACAAGAAAGTGGAAGCGACCGATGGGACGATCGAGGGCACATAGTAAGCAGTCCGGTAGAACCGAATCCCTTTGACCCCGGTGTTCAGCAAAAGCGCGATTGTCAAACCGGTCGAAAGCCCAAGCGGGATGCCGATCACCGCCAAGTACCCGACGTTCGTGAAGGAGGTTTTGAGGAGCTGCCAATCGGATTGGAAAACGTCCGTGAAATTCTTGCCGCCGACAAAATGGGCGGGGTTCAGCACGTCGTATTGCATCGTTGAAAAGACGATGGCGGCCACCATCGGCCCGAGCGTGAAGACGAGGAACCCAAAGATCCACGGGCTGATGAACAGGTAGCCGGCCCAAGTCTCCTGAGCGGAAACCCTGTCCCGGCCCCGCCGGATCATCAAGGCCACCCAAACCGCCAGCCCCGCTACTGCGGCGGCAAACGACCCGCCCACCCAGGCCTCGATGTCGACTTTTGGATAGTTGTCCTTGGAGAAAAATTCATCCAGAGTTTGTTGCACCCGGTCTTGCCCGTTTTGCAATGCTTGTTCCGGTGTCTCGGCCCCCCGGCAAGCCTGTTCAATCGCCCGGACGTGCTCATCCCAAAGCTTTTGGCCGACAAATGTGGCCGGGCGCAAACGGGCGAATAGCATCATTTTGGCGTGCATCCGCAGGGCCCGATCGTAATCGCTGTTGCCGGAGGCGTAGAGTGCCGCCTGGGCTTCCGTCGCCTTGACCTGAGCTTGGATCCGGGGGATGAACCGCCGCCCCCGGGCCCTTTCGAGGTCGGATTGGCCTTTGGCATAGAGCATCCGACCGTCGAACGATTGGATGTATTTGATGAACTTCCATGCCGCCTCAACGTTCCGCACCCCCTTGGGCATGGCATAGGCAAACCCCCCAGACCACGTGATAAATGTATCTTTCTCGTTGGCAAACCGCCCCCGTTTGGCAAACCGGTCGTCTGGCACGGGGGCTGGGGCCGTTTGGAACCGGGCTTTGGGGGAATACCGAGCATAGTTGGCGATCATCCAGTCGCCGTTGACGATCATCGCCACTTGGCCGATTGCGAACGGATCGTTTTCGCCACCTCGGAACCCAGACTTAAATTTGAGAGCGTTTTCGTACCCTCCCAAAATCGCATACCCGTCCTTCATGAACTGGAGCGCCTCCACCGCGGCCGGGGTGTTGAGGGTGCATCGTCGCCCATCGGGGCTCATGAATTCGGCATTGTTCTGGAAGGCGAAAAGGTAGAGCCAGGAATTCCCTTCGTTGGGGATGAATCCCGCCCGTTTCAGCGACCCATCTGGATTGAATTCCGTGAGGACTTTGCTGTAGGCAAGGGTTTCGCTCCAGGTACGCGGCGGGCGGTTTGGGTCGAGCCCAGCTTTTCGCAGGTCGTCGGCTTTTTCGGCAAAAACCCGCGTGTTCCAATAAAGGATGCGGTTGTCGGCGGCATAAGGGATGCCGTAAACCTTGCCTTCGTAGACCGATTCGTTCCAAGCGGCGGGATAGTATTGCTCGGGGGTTGGGCAATAAGGGTCGTTGCCGCGGTCGCGGGCGATCAAGTCGTCAAGGGGGCGGAATGCACCCCGACTCGCCCAATCGCTGATTGTGAACCGGTCCTGCAAAATCACATCGGGGGGTGCCCCGCCCACAATGGCGGTCATGAGCTTTTGCGGGTTCATGGCCCCCGCGCCCATCCCCAAAAGGTTGACCTGGATGTCTGGGTTGTCCCTTTCGAATTGGCGGACGATCAGGTCGTTGCCTTTTTCATCGGGGGTGATGGCCATTCCCCAGACCGTGATTTGGGTTTTTGCCGCCATTGCCGGGCCGGCAAGACAGATCAAGGCGGCACAGGCCGCCTTTTTCCCCCATTTCTTCCAATTGCGAATCAAATCCAACCTTAAGCGCCTGCCGAGCCCGCAATGAACGGGGCTGTTTGTCAAAGATACACCAATTAACGCGTGAATACGTATTCTGAGCAACGGTCATGTCCAGAATTTCGTTGGAAAGCATAATTCCGATACGGGCCGTTCATGAAAAAACCGATTGTCGCGATCTTCCTCACCATATTCTTGGACATGCTGAGCTTTGGCACGGTCATCCCTGATATCCAACTCCGGGCGGAGACCCTGGTCAAACAGGCTTCCTGGCTCCCTCAAGGAAACGGAGCCGTCCTCGGCTTGGTCATCGGGTTTTCCATCGCGCTGTTCAGCCTGGCCCAATTCTTGGTAGCCCCCTATTTGGGCCGATTGAGCGATGAACGCGGACGGAGGCCCGTTTTGTTGGCCACGTGCACGCTTGCCGTCATCGGCCCACTCCTTTACGCTTTCAGCGGGGCGTCGCTGGTTGTGCTGTGGCTTGCCCGGGTCATCCATGGAATGGCCGGTGGCAATTTGGGAGTGGCTTATGCCTATGTCGCCGATGTCACCGATGAGAAAGACCGGGCCTCGTCGATGGGTTTGCTCGGCGCGGCCTTTGGATTGGGGTTCATTTTTGGCCCGCCCTTGGGTTCATGGTTGATCCAGTTCAACGGAGGTCAACCCGTCTACCTGGGGTTGGTCTCGGCGTTTTTTGCCCTGACAAACCTGGCGTTCGTGTACTTCCTCTTGCCAGAGTCCCGAGCCAAAGGGTCGGCCCTGCCAGCTGAGAACCGGTTCAAAGCCATGGCCCAGGCTTTCCGGGAACCCACTTTGGGGCTGCTGCTCGGGCTCTTCTTCGTCGCCTCCTTCGCGTTTACGCATTTGGAGACGACGTATTACCGGCTGGCCCACGACGTTTACCTGTTCGACCGGATGCAGACATCGATGGTCTTGGTGACGGTCGGGATCGTGGCAGCCGTCGTCCAAGGTGGTCTGATCCGAGTCGTCGAGCCGGTAGTCGGCGAACGAAATCTCCTGCGATTCGGATACATCTTGCAGGCCCCCATTTTGGCTTCCATGCCGTTTGTTATGCCTTGGATCCCCGTAATCGTGGGCGCCATATTGTTGGGAACCGGCAGCGGATTGGCCCAACCCTCTCTTTCGAGTCTGGTTAGCAAGGCCGCCCCAGAAGCGATGCGTGGCGGCATCTTTGGTGTGAACCAATCGTTGGGATCGCTGGCCCGCATCATCGGGCCGTTTTCGGCGAATGTCGCCTATGCCAAGTCGCCCGCTGCCCCGTACCTGCTTGCTGCGGCAATCATGCTCATCCCGACTTTGGGCTTTCTGACATTCAAGTTCCAAACGCCCGGCGAAGCGGTATCCTAGCCCATCCATGGCGTCCAAAGGAGGAATGGTGCGATTGCGTGGCTCGGCCCCGGTCGGGCTTGTTTCCTTCTTGGTGGGCATTGCGATGATCTTGTTCGCCTTTTATCTGGCGTTCCAAATCTTCCAAGTGCCGCCCAGCATCCGGATGGATGCCGTCCCGGGCAAGCCGGTCGACATCGGCAACGCCACGGAATCGTTGGTTGCAGTCTTTGTCAAGATCATCGTGCTCGTGGCCATGGCCGGGTTCGGTTCGATGGTCGCCAACCGGGGCGTCAAACTTTACGCGTCGAATTCTGAACGGACCAAAAAAGCAAAGCCCGGGAGGGCCGGAGATGGGCCAGCAACCAACGGATCCGACTCCCCTTGAACCCCACCCGGGGTGTCTCCTTAGCGGACTAATCGCCCTTTCTGAGGTCGCCGCGTATCCTGTCAACCTATTGGTGAGGGGAAAGGATGCGACCCCAGAAGAGATCGCCGAACTCGCGGCAAAACGGAACCTCTCTCCCGAAGAGTGCCGATACCGGCACTACACCCGGCGGCAGCTCCGGATCGAATCGGTTGTAGTGGCGTTTTGCGCGATTCCTTGGTTGAGCCACTGGGCCGATGGCGCCTATCCCTCCCCGTTCTTGACCGGGGCTTTGATGGCCTTCAACGGGTTCGTGATCGTCAACACGTTCTTCGTCTCGTTCGCATACGTGTTGCCTCATAGCGGGCGGCGCGTTGCCCAGGTGGCCGACCTGAGCCGCGCCCTGATGATCAACATGGCGTCATTTTGCGCAAACATTTTTGCCTTTGGTTACATCTATTCGCATTTGAACATCCATGGCTCCGGTGATCCTCAAGAATGGATCGATCCGTTCTACTTTTCGGTCAAGAGCGCGCTCACAGTGGGCTATGGCGACCTCACGCCGCAAGACACCCTGGCCAAGTCGGTAGCAATGGTGCAGTCCTTGGTCAGCTTCGTATTCTCTTTGGTCATCTTGGGCCGGATCATTTCAAGCATTCCCGCCATGTCGGCCGGGCAGCCCGGATCCGGAGGCCCGAGGGGCTGACCGGATTGGGTCCCCGGTCTGCCGAGGTATCATCTGCGGCGAGTCGGGATGTGGCTCAGCTTGGTAGAGCGCCTCGTTCGGGACGAGGAGGTCGGAGGTTCGAATCCTCTCATCCCGACCATTTTTTGTTATCGGCCCATTGCGGATCGCAATGCCAAGATGGCTTCGCGTTCAACCTTTTGAACGGCGTTGAGGGCCCCCGCCATGGCGGATCGGATACTTGGCGCTTCGGCCGCTAAATCGCCACAACCCGACCAAATTTCTTTGTATTCCTCGGCAAGTTCAGCCCTACGAGGAGCTGAGCCTGTGGTGTCCGCAAATCGGAGCCGCGCCCGCTCCTGCTTGATCTCCTTGAGCCGCTTGAGGGGCGGGACGGAATCGGGCAGCGCGGCCTCGGCAACCGCCGACCAAAGCGGGGCACACGCGTCGAAGAGTTGAGCCACAGAGCCGAGATCCTTGCCGATCTCCGGCCCGGCTTGGCGCAAAAACGAGGCAAAGGTGCCCCGGTCGGCCCCGGGGCCAGTCCCCCACCCTTCGATCCAATCCCACACGCCTGGTTGCCCAAGCTTCCCAGCCACTGCTTGTTTGAAATTGTCTCCAGAACCGAACCGTTGGCCCCAACCAGCTGCGGATTTATCGTCCAAGACCGACTTAGCCAAGGCTTCCAGGCCGATGGCCCCCCAATTCTTTGCCGAGCCCGCTGGCGGCTTGTCCAGGTAGAGCGCCAAGCACGTTTCTATCCCGGACCGGAAACCCTCCTTTTGCCGCCCTGCTTCCACCCCATCGAGGATCATGATCCGGAACCGGTCCTTCTTGACTTTGGCCCGCATGGCCAAAAGTTCTGCGGCCGCTACTTTGATGGGTTGCCGGCACTGGTCGACGACCAAATAGTCTCCACCCTCGAACCCGACAACCAACATCGGAACCATCGCCCACATACCTGTTTTTGGAAGGCCAATCCAACTAGCGGAGAAGATATCCCCCCAAACCACGACCGCGTGCCCAAGATCGAGTTCCCGGCGCAAGTTCTCTTCTCCTTTGTCCGCCTTGACGGTTTCCATGCTGGTTCTGCGGATGCCGAGGTTGTCCAACGCACGCTCGAACGGAGAAAAGGTGTTGCGGGGCAACAGGGCCACATGGGGCAGTTGCCCCGTGTATTCGAACACGAAGCAGCCGAACGCGATCCCGCCACTCGCCCCAAACGCCATTTCTTCGCCGATGCCATGCCCGCTTGCCCGCAGCCAATTGGCAATCGTGCCCGTTTCGTAATGGCGCCCGTTGTATTCCTGCATCGCAGTCATAGCCCGAAGTATCCCCGGCCTGCGGATCCGGTCACAAATTTATGCGACATACCCCGCATTGGTCCGACCCTTAGCTTCGACTCGGGCAAACTGAATCGTTGATGCCCTACCAATCGCTGATCGAAGAAGCCTGGGAACGCCGTACCGAATTTTCGCCTGGCAGCCATCCAGCGGACGTGGCCGGTGCGGTCGGTGTGACGCTAGACCAATTGGATCGAGGCGAAATCCGTGTGGCCGAAAAGGTCGGCGGGGTCTGGGTCACCAACGAGTGGGTGAAAAAGGCCGTTTTGCTTTCCTTCCGCTTGCAAGAAAACCATTTGGTTGAAAATGGGCCGTTCAAATACTTCGATAAAGTACCGCTGAAGTTCGAGGGTTACACAGATCAGGATTTCCGCAGTGCGGGGTTCCGAGTTGTGCCGAACGCGGTGGTCCGCAAAGGGGCGTTCATCGGCCCGGATGTTGTGCTGATGCCAAGTTATGTGAACTTGGGGGCGTATGTAGATAGCGGAACCATGGTGGACACTTGGGCAACGGTGGGATCCTGTGCCCAGATTGGGAAAAACGTCCATCTTAGCGGCGGGGTCGGGATCGGCGGCGTGCTGGAACCGATCCAAGCCAGCCCGACAGTCATCGAAGACAACTGCTTCATCGGCGCCCGCTCAGAGATTGTGGAGGGGGTTGTTGTCGAAGAGGGTTCTGTGGTCTCGATGGGCGTATTCATCGGCCAGTCCACAAAGATCTTCAACCGTTTGACGGGGGAAGTTTCTTATGGCCGGGTTCCGGCGGGGTCGGTTGTCGTTCCCGGCTCGCTGCCTTCTGTCGATGGCACTTACTCATTGGCGTGCGCGGTCATCGTCAAGCAAGTGGATGCCCAGACCCGCGCCAAAACATCAATCAACGAACTCTTGCGGTCGGCGGAATGACACAGAACCTGCTTGAATCCCTCATCGCCCTCCCTTCGGTGACCCCGGGCGACGCCGGATGCATCGACCTCCTGCGTGGCCTTTTGAGTCGGGAAGGGTTCCAAACCCAGATCTTTGAATCGAACGGCCTCCTGTCGCTTTATGCCTACCATGGAGACGGGGTTCCGAACATCTGCCTTTCGGGCCACGTGGATGTCGTCCCGCCGGGGCCGCTTGACGCCTGGGACACTGACCCGTTCCACCCAACGGTTAAAGATGGGGTCTTGTATGGGCGCGGGGCAGCGGATATGAAATCTGGCGTCGCGGCCATGGTGTCGGCGGCGGTGGAGTTCGTCCGGCAAAACCCGGGGCATCCCGGTACGGTCAGCCTGCTGTTCACCAGTGACGAGGAAGACTCGTCACGTCACGGCGCCCCCTACTGCCTTGCCCACATCGACTCGGGGCCCACCGCCGCACTAGTCGGCGAACCCACAAGCATCAACCATTTGGGGGATGAATTCAAAGTCGGGCGCCGTGGATCGCTGAACGGGTTCCTCACGTTCAAGGGCCGACAGGGTCACACCGCCTACGCCCACCTTGCGCGAAATCCGGTCCACGAGGCGCTTCCGTTTTTGGCCGAGTTGGCGGCCCACCACTGGGACGCGGGGCATGGGCCGTTCCCCCCGACCACTTTACAGATCGCCAACATCAATGCCGGGGTGGGGGCTTCCAATGTCACACCGGGGGAACTCACTGTCCAGTTCAACGTCCGCAATAACCCTGCAACCCCGCTCGAAGAGATTGTTGAAACGGTCCAAGAACTTTTGAAGAAGCATGGTTTGGATCCCTCGATCGCCTGGGACGACTCGGCCCGCCCATTCCTGACGGACAACGCACATCTGCAAGAGGCCCTTGTGCGCTCAATTTCCGAGGTCGTTGGCAAGCCGGGCCACCCTTCGACATCTGGCGGCTCTTCGGATGCCCGGTTCTTTGCCCTTGCCGGGATTCCGGTCATCGAATTCGGCCCGCTAAATGCCACCATCCACGCTGCAAACGAGAACATCCCAGTCGCCGACCTCGAACTTCTGACCTCCGTCTACCACCGTTTCCTCGGCAACTATCTCGAGACGGCAGTCGTTTCTGCCGGGCCCCCGTGTTAAACTCAATGCGACGAGTTGATCGTTGAGGAAACAGCAATGGCAAACATCAAGGACATCGAAGGCATCGGCCCCGCTTATGGCGAAAAACTGGAGGCAGCCGGCATCAAGACAGATACCGCTCTCCTCGAACAAGGAGCAACAAAAAAGGGCCGCGAAGGGATCGCCGAATCGACGGGGATCAGTGAAAAGATGATCTTGGAATGGGTGAACCGGGCCGACCTGGCGCGTATCAAGGGTGTTGGTTCTGAATATGCCGACCTGCTGGAAGCCAGCGGAGTCGATTCCGTGCCCGAACTGGCCCAGCGCAACGCGGCCAACCTCCACGCAAAGATGGCTGAAGTCAACGAGGCCAAAAAGCTCGTCCGGGCCATGCCGAGCGAGAGCCAGGTTGCGGATTGGGTGGAACAGGCAAAGGGACTCGACCGGATCGTTACCCACTAACAATCTTTCAACAATCAACGATGTGCCTGCCTGATAGACTTCTCATCAGGCAGGCACCTTTTCTTTATGTAGATCGCGTATCATGCGGTTCAAATGGAACAGCTGACCGCTCTCTTGCGTGAGAAAACCGGGATTGATGAGGCAACAGCCAAGAAGGTCGTTGACTTCATCCAACAGCATATGGCCGATATCCCCCAAATGCTGGCCGGCAATGGCGGAGGAGACATGATGGGCGGCTTGATGGATGCGGCTAAAGGGATGTTCGGGGACAAACCCGAGTAACTCGCGCAGAAAAAACAAAGAAGGTTCACAGAAATGTCGATGGTATCGGAATTCAAAGAGTTCATTGCCCGCGGGAACGTCATGGATTTGGCGGTCGGGGTGATCATCGGGGCGGCATTCGGCAAAATCGTCGATTCGCTGGTCAACGACGTCCTCATGCCCCCGATCGGCCTGGCCATCGGCGGCGTCGATTTCTCCAAAATCTCAATCCCGCTCAAGGAGGCGGCCGTCGATGCCACAGGCAAACAAACCCCAGCCGTGGCGATCAATGTCGGGATGTTCCTCAACCAGGTCATCTCGTTCCTCATCCTGGCGTTCGTCGTGTTCCTCATCGTTAAGGCCGTGAACAAATTGAAGGGGCCAGAACCCGAAGCCGCCCCGGCGGGGCCGACCCAAGAAGAACTCTTGGCGGAAATCCGGGATCTGCTCAAAAAATAGTTGCTCTGCAAAAAACCTGGCAAGGAACCTTGGCTCAAAACCCAGCCGATGCGGATCAATGCCGTTGGTTGGGTTCCATGCTGTCACTGGATGAATTGATGTTTACGTTGGGCCACGCGGAAACCTTGCCGCAGTTGCCTGACACCCCTTTGAAGCTGGCCCAGCTGATTGAATCAGGCGACCCGAACCCTTCTCAGATCGAAAGCCTGATCCTGGCCGACCCGGCTTTGACCGCCGGCCTCATCAAAAGCGCCAACAGTGCCCTTTTTGCCCGGGCAAAACCGGTGACCACAGTCCGAGAAGCGGTTGCCGTGTTGGGGCATCGTTCGTTGCGCGCCCTCGCCATTGCCTGCTGGACGAACGCCTTGGGGCAAATCCGGGGCAAGAGCCAACACCTGACCCCCCTGCGGTTTGCCCAAAATGGCAATGCCGTTGCCAATCTCGCCGCTTCGCTTGCTCGGGAAAGAGTTGTCAAAAGCCCGTGGAACCAAGAGGAGTTGTTGGCGGCCGGGACGCTCCACAATGTCATGTTCGGCTTGTTGAGCTACGTGGATGGCACCACTTACGACCAGATCTATTTGGAAGCTCGGTCAAATGGCTCGACCGTGGATTGGCTCTTTGAGGAGCACTACGGGATCCCGATTGCCCACCTCGCGCCCCAAGCGGCCGCCACCCTGGGATTGCCGGCGATGTTCGTCCAGACGGTTTCGGCTTCCAGCCTCCCCGTCGATTCCCAAGATGTCGGCCAAGCCTGCCTGACCACGGCCAAGGCGGTCGCCGAAGCGGGCCGATTCGGCCTGGGGGATTGGCCGGTCCCCCTGAACAAGACAGCACTCCCGATTGAAGAAGGCGAAGTCTCCGGACTCCTCAAGTCGGCGTTGGCCCAACCGGGGTTGCTGGCCGCCTAGCGAGTGGCAAACGCCTCCAAGGTGTGCATGTTGGCGGCATTGGGCAAGCTGATTGAAAATTGGATCCGCCATGTGAGGTTTTGGGGTGGAAAAGCCGATGATTTTTGCTGGAGAGCGGCAAAAGCACGGCTAAACCCTCTTTCCTGTGGGCACATACCATGAGTCGGTATCAACGAGTCGGAGACTGGCTGGTCGAAAATAAGATCATCACCATCGAACAGCGGGACGAAGCGCTGCGGATCCAACAGGAATCCAAGCAGCGGTTCGGAGAGGTGTTGATCACCCTCGGGTTTGTCCCCGAACGGGTGATCGTCGATTGCCTTGCCCGCCAATATGACTTGCCCGTTTGCGATCTAAGCGAGGTGAACCCGTCCGAGGCGGCCTTACGCCTGGTCAGCCCGACGTTCGCCCTTAGCCGGCTGATCCTTCCGCTTTCGGTCAGCCCAACCGAATTCCACTGTGCGATTTGCGACCCACTCGACATCGAAGGCACCGACTACCTCTCCAAAGCCATTGGCAAGCGCCTGGTCATATTCATCGCCGGCCCGCAAGAGATTTTTGAAGCCATCGCCCGGAGCTATTCAATGCCCATGTCGGTGACCAAATCCAGCGAGGAGTTGGTCGCCCAGATTGAATCTCAAAAAACCAATGAACCTGTGCCGGCAAAGTCGGCCAAGTCAAAGCGGGCACCCGCGCCGCGCAAACCCAAGGTCCACGGCCAGCCAGATCGCCAAGATTTGTTGGCCGCCATTTCCGGTACTGGAACCGACTCGCTCTGGGATGCCTTCTCGGAGGCCGTGTAAAGCCATGACGACCATCGCGATCACCAGCGGCAAAGGCGGGGTTGGAAAGACCTCGTTTTCTGCCAACCTTGCCGCCGCACTTGCCGAAACCGGGGCGCGCACCACGGTTTTCGACGCTGATTTGCAACTTGCCAATTTGGACATCGTCCTGGGTGTCTCACCCGAGTTCAACCTCCAACATGTGGTTGCCGGGGAAAAAACACTCTCCGATGTGCTGGTCGAGGCACCGGGCGGGTTCAAGGCCATCACCGGCGCATCGGCGGTTCCGTTGCTGATGCGGGCCGGGCCCAAAAAGCTGGCCCTGTTCTTTGAACAGTTTGGGGCCCTAGCCAAAACCACCGACACCCTTTTGTTCGATTGTGCCGCCGGGTTGGATAACCGCGTGCTGCACTTCTTAAAGTTCGCCGACGACATCATCTTGGTCGCAAGCCCCGACCCCACCAGCATCACCGATGCCTATGCGACGGCGAAAACATTGTTCCGCCGCAAACCGGATGCCCGCGTCCACGTGGTGTTCAACATGGCAAGCCCGCACGAGGGGGCAAAGCTGTTTGCAATGTTCGAAAAAATTTGTTGGCAGTACCTCAAAAAGCGGGTTGGTTACCTCGGCTCGGTCCGATTCGACCAAGCCGCGGCATTGGCCACCCGGAAGCGTGAGCTCTACGTGGTTGCCAACGCCGGGTGCAAGGCGGCCCAGGATGTCCGAGCCCTGGCCCAATCAGTGCGGCAATTCGGGGATCAAACCCTCAAGCAATCAGCTTAAGGCCCGTTCGGGACTCCAAGAACCAAGCGGCGGCAAAAGCGTCCAAAATGGACGTATGCGACTCGTCCGGACGCTCACCGTTGCCGCCTTGGCCCTTTCCACCCTGCCGGCATCGGCCTGGGACGACACCGGCCACCGCATCGTCGGCCTCATCGCTTACAACCAGCTCTCCCCGGAAAAACAGGAGAAGCTGAACAGCATCCTCAAGCTCGGCGAACCCTCGTTTGCCTACAACAACGACTCCCCCGCCATGTGGCTGGCCGCCGCCACAACCTTCCCCGATTTCATCAAACGCAATCAATCGGAGAAGTACGAAAAGGAAATCAGTTACTACAACGATTGGGCCTGGCCCCCGGCATTGCGCGATCCCAAGAACAACGAGGGGGTTCGCATGAAGTGCTGGCATTACATTAACCGGCCCCTGTTCACCGAAAAGTTTGGCAACCAGATCCAAAGCGCCCCGTTCGATGCGGTGAAGGCGGTCAATTTCATCAATGGGCAATATGCCAAGGAATCGGAGCCCCGGATGCGGGCATTTTGGATCTACTTTATGAGCCACATCGTCGGGGATTTGCACCAACCCCTGCACTGCGCCGCCAGTTGCGCCGAAGATGGCCGTGGCGACGCCGGCGGCAATTTCTTTAAGCTCCTGGGGGATCCAAGCAACCTCCACTACCTGTGGGATAGCGGGATCAAAGATGCGGTCAGCCGGGAAGGTTGGCGGGGCGGCCTGATCGAGAAGGCGGCAAAAATCTCCGAGATGCACCCCCCCAAAGAGTTTTCCGCCCAACTAGATGACCTCAACCCCGACCACTGGGCCGATGAGGGGGCCAAACTGGCGGAAACAACCGTCTATGCGGGCATCCAGCAAGGCACCGCCGAATCGCCCGAATACCGCCAAAAGCGGATCGATTTGAGTTTGAAACAGGCCGCCCTGGGAGGGTATCGCCTGGCCAAAATCCTGGACGCATGGATCAAGTAGCAAGCCCAATTGCACTGTCCACCGGATGGCCCCCGTAAACAAAATCATTCTTTTAACAATCTCTTAACGTTTCATGGGCAGACTATGCGGGTTCCGGAGCCGCCATGAAAAGAGCGTTTACCCTCATCGAACTCTTGGTTGTCATTGCAATCATCGCGATCCTCGCTGCGATCCTCTTCCCTGTTTTTGCCCAAGCCAAAGAAGCGGCGAAGAAGACGACCTGCTTGAGCAACAACAAGCAGATGGCGACTGCTATCCAGATTTACGCCCAAGACTACGACGACACCCTGTGCCAAACCAGCTGGGAAACTTCGGTCACCCCCCAACCCTGGAACACGGCTGGTCGGCAAATCCACTGGACGTACCTGATGCAGCCGTACATCAAGAATTGGAACATTTTTGTCTGCCCCAGCGATACCAAACCCGTTCCTCCCAAAACCCCGTGCCCCAACGGCACCGCTGACTTTGGGAAGCTGAACGCCTCTGGACAAATGTACTGCGACTGGCAGGCCCCGCTTTACAGCTACATCCCCAACTACAACGTGATGCCCGCGCACGACTGGCTGCCGGTCAGCCTGACGGCCCTGGATTACCCGGCCCAAACGATTGCTTTGGCCGAACGCCGTTATGCCGAAAAGAACGGCTTTGTGATCGGCCAGCAAAAGGGCACTTCCGGATTCAACCCGAGCCAACCGTGCCCGGGTTCTGTCCAGGTGCCTCCCCAATACGCGATCATCACGACGCTGAACTATGCGTTCTGGACCAAGGACTTTGCCGTCCAACACTACAACACCGACGTCAACGACAAGGCGGACATCACCCGCGTCATGTGGGAGCGCCACAGCGACGGGGCTACCTATTCCTATGTCGACGGGCATGCCAAATATCAAAAGCTCGACCAGATCTTGAACCCTAACGCCTACCAGTTCGGAGACAAGTTCTTGCCAGCCTATCTGCCGGCCGTCGTCAACGGCACGCCGTGCGTCAACTGATCCGACTCTAGGGTTCCAACCGCGGGCCTGTTCATCACGTGGGCAGGCCCGCTCTATTCATCGCAAACCATGATTGCCACCCTGACCCTGGCTGCCCTCGTCGCCAACCAATCCCGCGAAGTCGTCGGAACATTTGCGTTTTTCGGCTGCAACCGGGTCGAAGCTGAGGATTTCAACGCCGGAAAGTTGCAAAACCCCAGCAGTGCAAATCTCCCCCAACTGATACAGAACCTCGCCGACATCGCAAAGTTGAAGCCGGATTTCGCATTCTTTGGGGGTGACGAAGTCCTTGGCTACGGGGACGACGACGGACGATCGTTGACCAGCCAACTCGAGGCTTGGGTTGCGGTGGTCGGTTCTGCGCCCAAAGCCCAGGAAACAGCCTACGTGGCGATTTCTGGAAACCATGAGTTGAACCGCAAAACTGCCGCCGGGAAGGTGCCGAACCCCCTGGCCGACGGGATTTTTAGCCGGATCATCGAATCGGCCGGCATGGTTCCGCATGGGATCCATGCGCCAGACGCCGCCCTGGCCAAAGCCGACCGCCTGATCACCGACCAAGGCAAACTCAACTTTTCCTTCGAACGGGGACCGGTGCACTACGTGGTGGTCGACACCGATTCCCGGCAAGCGATCCCCGATGCTAAGACTGGGGATACCAAAGTCGCCTTGGTCGCAACTCTTTGGCTTGCCGCTGACCTGTCCGATGCCGAGCGGAACCCATCAATCAAAGCCACCGTCATCCTAGGGCACCGGAACCTAGTGGAACCGGCATCCTCCCACGGGGATTCGCCAATCGATCCCGATTGCGCCAAAGCGATGGTTGCCGCCATCGCCAAATCCCCAAAGGTGCGCGCTTATGTCTGTGCCCACGTGCATGCCTTTGACTTCACACCGATTCCCGGTACTGGCGCCTACCAGGTTGTCCTCGGCAATGGGGGCAGCAAACTGGAAGACGATTGGCACCCGGCGGCGGGCCGGACATTCGGTTTCGGCTATTTCCGGGTTTACGGGAATGGTGATGTGGGTTTTGTGCCCTGTTTCCGGCCGGCTCCCGAGCAATACAACTCGGCAGTCCCGTCCGATGTCCCGGCGGCGACCCCCCTCCTTGAACTGATGATGCCGGCCCCTTCTCGGCCGTAGCCGGTGTTGCCCTGCGCCCGGCAAGCGTGTAAAGTGAGGACATGGGCAAAACGGCACCGGTCTGGTTCCTCGCCGCCTCGCTTGTGTTGCTTGCGGCCGGGTGCGGCGGGGGCGGCGGCGGCAGCTCCTCCCCATCATCCGCCGACCAGGCGCTTTTGGATCAAATCGCCCTCAACATCCCCGGCGGCGTTGCCGGACTCACCATGCCCGACCCATCGGATCTGCCCGCAATCCCGCAAGATCCGAACAACCCGTTGACGGCCGAAAAAGTGGCCCTCGGTCGGCTCCTTTATCACGAAACCGCCCTCCTAACCAATCCGATCAAGCCGCAAGGCCTGGGATCGGCCAGCTGCGCCTCTTGCCACAACGCCCAGGGAGGATTCTCGGCCGGGCGGTTCCAAGGGCTTGGGGAAGGTGGCCGGGGATTCGGGTTTTCCGGCGAAGCCCGGCACGAAGACCCCGCCTATGCCCCAACTGAAGTGGATAGCCAGCCGGTCAAATCGCCAAGCACGCTCAACTCGGCGTACCAGCCCAATCTGCATTGGAACGGGGAGCTCGGTTCCGGCGGCCTCAATGCAGGGACTCAAGGCCAGTGGATGCCCGGGACGCCGACGGAGTTAAACAACTTGGGCTACCAGGGGGTAGAAACCCAAGCCATAGCCGCCCTCCGCATCCACCGGATGGGGTTCGGCAAGCCCCTTTCCGATTCGCTCGGGTACACGGCTTTGTTCGATGCGGCGTTCCCGACGGTGCCGCCCATCGACCGGTATTCCGACCTCACGGTGGGGCTCGCCCTCGCAGCTTACGAGCGAACCTTGCTGGCCACCCGCTCGCCATGGCAACGGTGGCTCAGAGGCGACTTTTCCGCCATGACGGAAGTCCAAAAGCGGGGTGCCGGACTCTTCTTTGGCAAAGCCGAATGTTGGAAGTGTCACTCGGGCCCCGCATTGACGGATGGCAAGTTCCACGCGATCGGCCTCAATGGGCTCGACAAGATCGGGATCGCCAACAATGCTGGCCCGGCCGCCCCGGAGAATCTTGGCCGTGGCGGATTCACGAAAAACGTCACTGCTTTGTACCAATTCAAAACGCCTCAGTTGTACAATTTGGCCGACACCTCTTATTATGGGCACGGGGCATCGTTCACCAAATTAGCGGAATTGATCCAATACAAAAATCTGGGTATCCCGCAAAGCCCTTTGCTCCCCCCTGGCGGCCCCGACCCTCTGTTCCACCCGCTTGGGCTCTCAGTCCAGGAAGTGGACGCCATCGCGGAGTTTCTTCAAAATGCCTTGCGCGACCCGGAACTTCTGCGTTACGTGCCTTCTTCGACATTGAGCGGGCATCCCTTCCCAAACAACGACCCGTGACCCCCATGCCTATCGCCTCCACCCTGCTGGCCCTTTTGGCAATGAAAACCGAAATCACCCCGCCCGCCATGTCCATCCGCGAAATCGGCCCCGAAGTTCCGGTGACCGGGGGCACTATGACCGGTGTCGTGGTCGGGGACACCAAAGCCGAACTGTTTGTGCCGGATGGCTACCGCCCTGGACTGTCGACCCATATCTGGATCCACTTCCACACCGCGGCTTGGTTCGTCGTCTCCGAATACCAACGGGCCGGATTCAAAGTCCCGATCCTAGTCTTCAATCTGGGCCAGGGGTCTTCCACCTATGCCAAGCCGTTCGTGGCCAACGGTTCTTTGCAACCTTTCCTATCCGATGCAGGCCACATTCTGGGGGCAGGGATCGACCGGGTCAACATTACGTCGTTTTCTGCCGGCTATGGGGCAGTGCGGGAGTTAATCCACGACCCCGCGATCCTCAGCATGATCGGCAAGGTCGTGCAGAGCGATTCGATCTATGGAAGCCTCGATCCCGGGGAGCCTGGGAGCCGGCGGGTGCTGGCCGAACATGTCCGAGCCTGGAAATCATTGACCGACCGGGCCTTGGCCGGAACATCGACGGTGGTGATGACCACATCGCAAATCACTCCCGAGACTTATGCCGGTTCATGGGAGGTCGTCTCCGCCCTCGTGGCCAGCTATGGGATGCAGATGGAGCCCGCCCAACCAGGCTACGATGCCGCTGCCGATCCGCGATACCCTCTGCTGCGGGTTTTCGACAAAGCGGGGTGGCATGTGTGGAGCTATGCGGGCGACGACGCCATGGCCCACATGACGCACCCGCGCCACTTGGCTGAGATTTTGCGGCAGTTAGGCCCCGGATAATTACTGGATTCGGGTGGCGCGGCCAGGGGCACGCCCTCAGACTCTAACCCGGGATCAAAAGATTCGAACTTTAGCAGGTCGACTTGTGTCATCCTAAAGGAACCGTCATTGACCGACGAGAGACGCTATGCGACACCTGACCATCCGCACCGTCTGGGGCAAAGCGCTGGCCGCCGCCGGCCTTTTGACCTTGGCTTCGCTATCATTCGCCCAAACCGCGCTTGGGGGATCCCCTCAAGGGCAAAACCTGCCGCCGGGGACTGTCACTGCAAGCGACCACCTCTTGGTGGCCTTCAAACCCGGCACGCCTGATTCGCTCCGGAACGACTTGATCAAAAAGTACGGCTTGTTGATCAACGTCGATCACGGCAACCGGTATTTCATGCGGCTGGATCTGAGTTCCCACCATATGGCCGTGGGAATCCAACCGGCTGACTTTGTGAGGAGCCTTCAGACGAACCCGGCTGTCCAGTACGCTGAATTGGACGTCCAAATCACGCCCGACTTCGTTCCCAACGACCCGCAGTTCGCCCAGCAATGGCACCACAACAACACCGGCCAAACGGGCGGCTCCCCTGATGCCGACGTCGACGCCGTCGAAGGTTGGGACAACATGGCCGGCGTCCAAGAAGTCGTCGTCGCCGTGTGCGATGACGGGGTCGACATCGACCACGAAGACCTGCGCAACCGCGTTTGGGTCAACCCGAACGAGACACCGGGCAACGGCATCGACGATGACAACAACGGGTTCATCGACGACATTTTTGGGTGGGACACCGCCGACAACGACAACAACCCGCGGCCGAACAACGGTGATAGCCACGGAACCCACGTCGCCGGGATCGTCGCCGCCGAACAGAACAACGGCAAAGGCGTTTCGGGTGTGGCCCCCAACGTCAAGCTGATGTGCATGCGCCACTACAAAGGCCAAGCCTCGTGGATCTCCGACCTTGCCAGCGCCATCGACTACGCTTGGCAAAACGGCGCTCAAGTCATCACCGTCAGCTACAACATTGACGGCTGGAACCAAACGCTGCTGCAAGCCATCCAGCGCGCAGGGGCCGCCGATGTGGTCTATTGCAACTCGGCCGGAAACAACGGCCAACAAAACCCGCCCCGGCAGCAAATCCGGGCTTTGGCCGACAACGTGATTTTTGTCGCATCAACAGATCACAACGACACCAAATCGGGCTTCTCCAACTGGGGCACCCTGATCGAAGTCGGGTCGCCGGGTAGCAACATCCTTTCGACATTCCCGAACAACACCTACGCCACCATTTCGGGCACTTCCATGGCGACCCCGCTTGCCGCCGGCATCGTGGGTGTCATCCGGGGTGCATTCCCTGCCTTGACCGCCCGTGAAGCGCTGGACACCCTGATCAGCACGTGCGACCAAGTCCCCGCCCTCACGAACTTCATTGCGAATGGTGCGCGGGTTAACTTGGCAAACGCCTTGACCGGACCGCCGGCGCCTACTGGGTTGTTGGACTTCACTCTGGTCATGGGAACCCTCCAAGGCGGCGGGCTCCCCGAGCTCCTCGACTCTGACGACGCCAAAGTGGTCATAAACACTGAGTCGGTTCCCGGACGCGGTCAGTATGCGGCCTTCCAGGTCACAGTTAGCTCGCCCAAGGCATCGACCGACGTCGCGTCCATGAAGGTCACGGTGGAATCGATGGCCAGCGACAATAGCGCTGTCCAATATGTCACTGCCTACAACAACCGCACCGGCGCATGGGATCTGCTCAGCAGCACCAAACTCGGAACAACCGACAACGACATCACCTTTGACGTGGCCAAGCGGTCGCTTCGGGATTATGTCGATGCCGACCAACACGTCAAGCTCCGGTTCATGGCATATGCGCCGCTGAAGCGCCGGGGCGCATTCCCGGTCGCGTTCTCCTATTCCACGGATAACGTCGCCGTCGTCATCAAGTAACAACCGGCCGCTGGCCCCACACCGCCCCCGCAGAGAACCTGCGGGGGCGGTTTTTGTTGGTCTGCCCGATGATTGACTGCTGAACAGATTGGGTGCTAAATTGTCGGCATGTTGACTCTTGCCATAGCGGCGGCGGCATTGGCAACCGCGCCCTTTTCGATAACCATTTCGGTTCCCAACCAAGTCACGGTGACCGATGCCAATGGGAACAACCGCGCACCCAACGACACACCATGGGGGGCGACTATCGACCTGAACCCAGGGGATGTCATCAGATCCGGGATCATTTCGGCAACATTCACGGAGTTCTATGGCGCGGACATCACAATCGGCCCCCGAACCCAAATGGTGTATTTGGGGCCTTCAGACGACGCTGAACTCCAGGTTCTTTCGGGGTCTTTCCGATACGTCCACACCCCCACACGGGGCCTCGATCCCAACATTTTCCGTCGCATCGTCAAAACACGATCAAGGACGATCGGATCCGGGGGTACGGACTTCACGGTGACCGTCTCGAACAACCTAAACACGCTCAAAACTGTCACCGTGGTTGCCGTCGTTGAAGGGTACGCGGTCGTTGCGGGAAATCCCGATATCCGGATACCTGCCGGTGAAACAAAGACTTTTGAAGACAAGATCCCGATGGTTCCTAACACTCCAACCGCATCGGGAGGCTATCAGCGTACATCAAGACGGCATGGCCGAACGCTGGGGTCTGGCGGGATGTAGCATCCCCCAAGGTTTGACAAACCCCCTTGGCGCCAGGCTAGACGCCACTCGGGGCCAAAAGTGCGCCACCGGTGTTAGAATCGTGGTGGTTGCGTGCATCCCGGCATATCGGAGTCGTGGCATCTCATGAAGCAGTTCCCCATCCGACGGTATCAGTGGGCGTTCGCCAGTTTGGCGGTCGCGTTGGCGGGATCGTTTTTTGCAAAATGGCTTGTTGAGCAGAACCCGTTTTTCAATCGCATCGAAGGGGAAACGCTCACAAACCTGCAGTTTTCTGCCAAGCCACTTCCGGTGAACCCAGATATCTTCCTCATTCAAATTACCGACGATGACGGAGCGTTTTTTTCCCCTAGCCGCCCCAATGAGAGTTTGGATCGGAGGATCATCGGCCAGCTTTTCGAATCGCTAGCCAAAGCCAAGGCATCGGTCATTGTCAGCGATCTGTTCTTTGTGTCCGAAAATCCCGAATCGGATCCCGAGTTCCTGGCATCACTGCGGCGGGGGGTCGCGGCAAAGGATTCTTCGTTCGTTTTTTTGGCGCAAGACGGCGATGCGTTTGAAGACCCTTCAGAGCCCGACCAATACGGCTATACGTTCCTTTGCCTTCCGGCGATCCTCGAACTGGATGGCCAAGCCGACATCGGCATGGCGTTGCCCTTTGAACCCGACGGCGAAGTCATCGGCCTGGTGGCCAAAAAGGTCGACATCGAATCGGGGCGCACCTATTTCCACACCGCACTCCTGGCCGCTCTCAGGCACCTCCGCCAGAACCCGGCAGACCTCAAGGTGGAACAAGACCGGCTGAGCGTCGGCTCGTGGGATGCGCAGCTTGGGCCCAACGGAGAACTGCCGCTGCTATGGACTCCAAGGGGCCAAAATCTTGCCTCCATGCCGTTGCGGCAAGCGATCAAAGCCCTCGATCGGGGCGACGCCGGCCAGTTCCGCGACAAGATCGTCATTGTTTGCGATGTGCGCAAGGGCAAAGATGACCGATACGTTCATAGCGTCGGGCCGGTCAAGGGTTCAACGGTGGTTGGGCAAATGGTCAACACCCTTTTGGTGCCCTCCTCCCAGCGGATCCGGTGGATGGACTTTGACCTTTTCCAGGTCTTTGTCGTGGGGGCATCCTGGCTCGCGGCTTGGCTTGTTGGAGCCCGAAACCGCTGGCTAATCGCTGTGGCCCTGGCCCTGCCCTTTGCCTTTGGGGCCGGCGTGCCCTGGGTGGCGGCGACTCAATTCCGATTGATCCTCGCCACTGTTTGGCCATTCCTCGGCGTCGCCCTTTCCGTGGCTGGCGCATTGGGCTTGCGGGCCCTGCGGGCCCCGCGCCACGATCCCCGCCTGGCTGGAGAGCTCACTGAGGCAACCGTGCTCTTCAGCGACTTCACTGATTCCACCGGATGGGTGCAAAAAATCGGGGCCGTTGAATACCAGCGCCGATACATCGCTTGGCTCGACCTGTGCGAAAAACACATCCGACGCAAGGGTGGGGAAATCGAAAGAACGACCGGCGACGGCTTTATCGCCGTCTTCCCTGCTGGTGCGGTCACTTCGGCCCCTGGCTGCCTGGAAGCTTGCCAGCGCATATTGGTCGAGATGGAGCCCGGGGGGTTCGAAGTCACATTTGGCTTTGAATCCGGGCCGGTTTCGGGGGGATACTTGTCCGAAGCGGGTCGCCGGGTTTGGAGCTCATCGGGCACAACGGTCAACATGGCCAAGCGCCTCCAAACCTTGGCGGGCGACGTGGGCCGCGCGATTGTCATCGGGCCGATCTCGGCCCGGGTGCTCAAAGAATCGGAGCCCATTGAATCCTTAGGCCGGTTCCAACTCAAGGGCATCGACGGCGAAGTCGAGGCGTTTGCCATCGCTCATTTGGGCTGAACTTTTGCCGGTCACAGCCCAATACCCGTCTGGAAACCCTGGTCAGGCAGGAAGGGCGAGTAGAACTGTTATGGCGGGGCGCCGCAGCGCACCCCCCGATAACTGGATTGATCCCTATTTTTGGCCGTAGGGATTGCCGCCGGGTTGGGCGGCCTTTTGCGCTTCGAGTTTGTCGTCAGTGATCCCCGCCTTTGCTTCGGCCTCTTTGATCTTCGATTGTTGTTCCGGGGACATCTGTTGCAGGACATAGTCCGGCGTTTTTCCGGTTGGAGGTGCCGGCTTGAATTCGGGGCCTGATTGACCGGATTGTATCAAGAAGAAGATGCCGATTCCGGCAGCGACGACGATGGCGGCAATGACAGCCGGAAGGGGGAGTTGCTTTTTCATCTCGTTCTCGGAAAACCGGGGTGTGTCCGGTGGCATTCGTCCCGGACACACCCCGAAATGGTCACGTGCTTATTGTTCGGGGAGTTTGCAGTCTGTTGCGGGCGTGATGCGGAACGGGTCGGCATCAAGGCAAACGCCTTTCAGAGTGGTGTCGATCGGCTGGCCGGCACCCTTCCTTTGCTCATAACCAGGGAGGATGTAGCCCTTGCCGAGGCTGCGGACGTGCGTATCGGCAAAGCCATAGTTGGCCCGATTGGCCCGGCTAAAGTCGATTCCGCTTGCGTACTTGGCCAAGCCGGTCAGCGCGCCATAGGCAACGGGGTCGTCGTTGGAAAGGGTGTTGGCGCTGCGGGCATCCCAAACGCCGCACTCCCAAAACGCCGCGCCAACCCACCAGGTGCAGTTTGCCGATTGGGCATTCCTTTGCTCGGTGATGACAACGGTGCTCCCGACCGCCGGAATAGCCGTTTGGCTGATCGTTTGCCAGCCATAGTCTTGGCCATCCCATGTGTTGACCCCGGCCCATCCGCGGATGACGTTGGCCGCCACGCGGAAGCTGCGCTTTTGGTCGCCCCAGGGCGAAAAAGTCCGGGGGGCGAGGTCAAAGTCGCTGGTGAACAATTCAAACGACTTCATGTAAGGCATCAAGAGGCTATCCCAGCTCGGGCATCCGATGCTAGGATTGCAAGCCCCGGTTGCCCAGCTTGCGCCATTGCCGTTCATGGTCCCGGCTTGTTGGTAGGTGTCGTCGTAGTCAGCCAGATAAAGCTGTTGAGCGGTGCCCACTTGCTTGAGGTTGCTGACGGTCTTGGTGTTCTTGGCAGCCGATTTGGCTTGGGCGAACACGGGGAACAGGATGGCTGCCAGGATGGCGATGATCGCGATCACGACAAGCAGTTCGATCAATGTAAAGGCATTGGTTCTTCGATGAGTCATGGTTTGTCCTCCCTTGGACGGGCGGTTGAATCTCGGACGACGAGTTCGGTTGGGAAAAGATTTTCCGGGTCGGGCTCCCGACCTTCGATCAGGTCGTGGAGGGCAATGGCGGCGGCGGCCCCCATCTCTCCGATGGGTTGCCGAATGGTGGTCAAAGCGGGATAAACCTGGGCACTTCGCGGGCTGTCGTCGAATCCGACGACGCTGACCTCGTGGGGGATCTTTATCCCGCTGTTGAGGGCTTCTACGAGGACACCGATGGCCATTTCGTCATTGGCGCAAACAATTGCCGTCGGGCGATCCTTGAGTTGCAGGAATTGGTGGAGGGCGCGCCGGCCCCCATCGATCACGAATTGGCCCATGGCCACCCAATCCTCGCGGTATTCAAGGCCGTTGTCAAGGAGGAATCCTTGGTAGGCCTGCAAACGTTCCACCGCGTCGGGCATATCGAGCCGGCCCGCAACATGGGCGATTTTGCGGTGCCCGAGGTCAAAAAGGTGTTGCATCGCCTGACGGATGCCAAGGCGGCTGTCCGATGCAAAACTGCACGTTCCTGGCACTGAAGTCCCCGAAACGGTGACGCACGGCATGTGCAGACTGGTTGCCAGCTCCACTGTTTTGTGGTTGAAGTGGGGCGCAATGAAAACCACGCCATCCACCCGGCCATCCACAAGCAGAGAGACCATTTCCTCACGCTCGGTTTCGCTGTAGCGGGTGAAAAGCAACACGTCTTGGCCTTGGATTCCGCACTGGTTGGCAATGCCGTTAAGGGCGATGTGGAGATAGGGGCTGAGGAAAACGTTTTCGGCAAAGTGCGGGGGGACGACGCCGATGGTGTCGCTACGGCCGGTGACCATCGACTTAGCCAAGCGGTTTGGACGGTAATTGAGCTCCCTGGCCACGCGGAAAATGCGTTCTTTGACCTCTTCGGGAACCGACCGAGGCCCACCGTTGAGAGCGTAACTCACCGTACTGACTGAGATATTGAGCGTTCTCGCAATGTCCTTGATGGTGGCGGCCATGGCCTTCTTCCGAAACGTTTCTCAACGTTGAAGATGGTCGCATTATACAGAGGGATGTCCGTCGTTGCAAGAATATTTTTAGTTTTTTCTCAAGAACCTGGTGTTTGAACTTGAAAAGCCCGCTCAGATTTCATTTTTCACGGCATATTCGCTTGTCCGGACGCCAGATTTGTCGTATCATATGCTCCGAAACGTTTCGGAGATTACCGATGTTGACGACTTTGACCGCTGCCTTCGCTCTAGCCGTTGCCGCCGCCCCCCGCCACGTCCAGGTCACCCGATCTGCTGATGGCTATTCGATGACAGTTGACGGCAAGCCCTATTTCGTCAAGGGGGTCGGTGGAGGATCGCATTTGGATTTGCTGGCCAAGAGCGGAGCCAACACTTTCCGGACCTGGGGGGCGGAAAACCTCCAACACGATTTGGACGAAGCCCAAAAACACGGGCTCATGGTGTGTGCGGGAATCTGGCTGCAGCATTCGGACGGGTTCGATTACCATGACCCGACCAAGGTCAAAAAGCAGTTTGACGAAGCTGTTGCCGTCGTCCGCAAGTTCAAGGATCATCCAGCTCTGCTCATGTGGGCCTTTGGGAACGAAATGGAAGCGTATGGCAATGCCGACGACCCGGCGCTGTGGAAAGCCATCAACGACATTGCCAAGGCCGCCAAGGAGATTGACCCGAACCACCCCACCATGACGGTGACCGCCGACATCGGGGCGGGCCGGATCCCCGGAATTAACAAGTATTGCCCCGACATCGACATTCACGGGATCAACAGCTATGGCGGCGCCCTGTCGATCCCCAAGCGGTACAAAGATGCCGGCGGCAACAAGCCCTATCTGCTCACCGAATTCGGACCGATGGGGACGTGGGAAGTGAACAAGACGGCATGGCAGGCCCCCATCGAACCGACTTCGACGGAAAAAGCCGCCACCTATCGGCAAGCGTATCGGACTTCGGTATCGGGCAACCCTGGCCAATGCCTGGGCTCGTTCGCGTTTTTGTGGGGGAACAAGCAAGAGGGCACCTCGACATGGTTCGGGATGCTCCTGCCCGATGGAACCCGGACGGGGGCCGTGGACGTGATGACCGAAATGTGGACAGGCAAAAAACCCGACAACCTTTGCCCAGAGATCGGATCGTTGTCCGTTTCCCAAACCGACGGGCTCAAGCCGGGCCAGGTCGTGACCGCAACGCTAGAATCCTCTGACCCTGAACGCGACATTCTGCTTGTGAACTGGGTGCTGGTTGGGGAGACGGAGGAATACCTAACCGCGGGCCGAGATGAAAAAGTACCGCCAAAGCATCCGGGGGCCTTGGTTTCCGGCAATCTGAAATCAGCGAAGTTCAAGATGCCGCCCGAAGGCGGAGCGTTCCGGATCTTTGCCTATGTGTACGACGACCATGGCGGTGCCGCTGTAGCCAACGTGCCGATTCGGGTTGAAAAACCGTAACGGGGAGAATGGTGCGCGATACAGGATTTGAACCTGTGACCCCTTCGGTGTGAACGAAGTGCTCTACCACTGAGCTAATCGCGCAGGCCAGGCCGGGAGGATACCCCGGCGGATCTCCAGGGCGATACAAATTGCCCGGTAAGCCGGGAGGAGGGCACCCCGCCGGCGGGCCCAAAAGAGGAACATCCTGAACGGGCGAGCAGCTCAGGATGTCCGCGCTTTGGGTCAGCTCACTTGCGCCGGCGTGCTGCAACGGCGGCCAAACCGGCCAACAGGATCATGGTGCCGGGTTCAGGAACGCCGGTTGTTTGAACGATTTGCTGGGCGATTTGCGGGGTGATGGCCGCGTAGTAGTTGATGTTGCCGTAAGTTTCGAATTGGCCGCCGCTCAAGACGCCCCAGATCTTGCCGCTGTCGTCAAGCAACATGGATCCGCTATCCCCCGATGCGCCAAAGCCTTCGACCGGGCGGACGTTTGCCGATCCGGGGGCGTCGAACGTGTCGATCAATTGGAATTGGTTTTCACCGTTGAACGATGCGGTGCGGGTGGTGGTGAGTTTGGTTTGCATCCCCCGCCGTTTGTTGTCGTAGAGCCAGTTGCCACCGAGGGTGCCTTGGGCGCCGTGCCCGCCGAACCCGGCCGAATCGAAGTTGGTCCCCACCGTGTAAACGCCGTCGTCGTGCAACGTCGGCGCAAAGACGTTACGATTCCAACCTGCAATTTTGAAAACGGCAATGTCCGTGCCGGCAAACCCGATCGCCTGTGTGATCGAGTAGCTCCCACCATCTTCAAACGTGAACGTGCCGGTCTGCCCCGTGGTAATCACGTGTTTGGCGCTGATCCCCCACGCCTGTCCACCTGTCCCGATCCCCAAAAATTGGCCCGTGCCGAACCAACCGGGAAGGTTGACCTTGCCGACCCCTTGGAGCCGGGTGGTGTTGCCGTAATTGAGCACATCGCTCTCCGGGATGTCGTGCCGCCACACAATGGCCTGGGCAACGGGCGGCAGGGCCGCAAAAGCGGCAAGCGCAAACAGCAGACTGCGTTTCATGTTTCTCCTAAAGTCATCGCGCAGCCATGTGCGGCGCAGATAGGTGGAGAATACTCAGAATCCGGCCTGAAATGACCTGGCAATTATTCCTGGTCGCAATTTTGCATCAGTTTGCCCAGCAACCCCTTTGGTGCTTCGGCATGGGCAGATTCCTTGACAAGCCGGAGGATCGACCCTTCCCACCGAAAGGCGCCTTCACACCAAGCGCAATGCCCCAAGTGGGCCCTCACCGCGGCGACTTCGCGTTCGTCGAGCTCCCGGTCGAGATAGGAGCCCATCCGCTTGATGACGTCTTGGCAGTCCATCTCAGGCACCGGCCGGCCCCCTGGCGAGCCCCCGCGATTGGGCCACGTCCCACAGGGACTCCTGGAGGAGTTTGCGGCCCCGATGCAACCGGCTCCGCACTGTCCCCACTGGGATCCCCAATGATTCGGCGATGTCTTCGTAACTCATGTCGGCGGTGAAATAAAGCGCGCTCACGTCGCGGAATTCGTCCGGCAACCCGTCGAGGGCGCTGAGGACGGCTTCCGTGTCCAGCTTGTCGAACAACACGGCTTCCGGGTCACTGTCAAGCGGGGCCCCCGCATTTGTGGCCTCCAGGAACAAGTAAGGGAAAGAACCTTCATCAATGGGAACAGTCTCCACTTGTTTCTTGCCAGCTTTCCGGTAAAGCGTGTTGGTCAGTATCCTAAAGAACCAAGCTTTGAAATGGGTTCCCGGCTGAAAGGTGTCCTTTCCGCGCCAAGCGGCGACCGTCGCATCTTGCAGCAGGTCTTCGGCATCGTTGCGATCCCCATTGCTGAGCCGGACAGCATAGCCAAAGGCCCCATCCAAGATCTTCCCCAATTCTGTCTCGAATTGCTCCCGGTTCATCCTTGTCTCAAAGATTAATCGAAACGATTAGTTTCGATTTATGCCCATTATGGTCCCGATCAGGGGAACGGTGCCATAGGTGCCCGGGCTTTTTCAATTCGCAGGTCGGCCTGGCGCCGATCTTCGCGGAAAACATCATGCAACGATTCCAAACCCTGACCACCGAAACCGCACCAACCGAAAGCCGCCCGCTGCTGGAAGCCGTCCAGCAAAAGTTTGGCAAAGTCCCCAACCTTTTGGGCAGCTTGGCCAATTCGCCCGCCGGCCTCCAAGCTTTTCTGAGCATTTCTGGCGCATTGGAATCCAGCGGACTTTCGCCTGCATTCTTGGAACAGGTCGCCATCACGGTGGCCCAAGAAAACCAGTGCCAATATTGCTTGTCTGCCCACACGGCCATTGCCAAAATGCAAGGTGTTTCCGATGCCGACATCCTCAAAGCACGATCCGGCACGGCCTCCGACGCAAAAGAAGCGGCTGGACTCGCCTTTGCTCTCAAAATCGTGCAATCGCGGGGGCGGGTCTCCGATGAAGACATCGCAGCCGTGCGGTCTGCGGGCTATTCGGATTCAGAAATCGGGGCCATCGGCACTGCCGTGGTCAAAGACATCTTTACAAACTACATGAACCACGTCATGGGAACCCCCATCGACTGGCCGGTGGTGGACTTGGAAATCCCGGTTAACGCCTAATGCAACTTCGGCCCGGGAGTCACCTCCCGGGCCGCCCCCTGTCAATTCCCAGATTCAAGCCGCTGAATAAGCGATTCGAGATCACTTTTGTAATCCGGATCAGTTTCTTTGCCGGCCAACTCCTTGAGGATCAGGATCTGGGCCGTGGTCTTGGCTTTTTCCGCATTGACCCGGATATCGGGGATGACGCCCGTGCCTTCCCAATTGGTTTTGGTGTAGGGGTTTTCGGCCCGCCCGACCGGAATGAAGCAGAGGTGGTGGTCGTCGATCCGGACTGTGCCACCGGGGTTTGCTCCACCCCAAGTGGGTTCGCCGATAATGGTTCCCCGGTGGAGTTGTTGGAAATTGTACGCGCACTCTTCGGCCCCTGACCCAGTCCGCTTGCCCACCAAGATATAGAGGGGCTTATCCAAGAATCTGGGAGCCGGGAGGTCCTTCAAAGTCCATGATTCAAATGTTTCGGACTTGTCACCCCGACGGAAGTAGATCCGGTTGAGCAAGACCGGTTCAGGCGGGAAGAAGTAACTGCACACGACTTGGACTCCGCTTGGGCTGCCGCCACCGTTGGAGCGCAGGTCGATGATCATGGCGTCGGTGTTTTGCAAAAACTCCATGGCGGCCGCCATCGGCCGAGCCAAATCCTCCGGCTCGGTGAACCCGTCAAAAGCGAGGTAGCCAATATTTCCTTCAAGCCGCTCGACGGCGCGGAAGTTGGCATTTTGGCGCCGCACATATCTGTTGAACCGCTCAATCTCCTCCGGTGAAGGCTCTTCCGCTTGCTTTCGCTCGGGCAACACCTGGGCGGAATAGCGGAAACGGAGATGGGCATCGGTGACGTTGGCAGCCAAGATCTCGTTGACGCGTTGAGCAAATGCCTCCGGATCGTCGAGTTGGGCAAACTCCGGGGTCTTCATCCATTTAGTGAGCTCGCCTTCAATCTTCTTGGCAACTTCCGGGATGACATACCGTTCGTTTAAAGCTTTGATGAGGGCCAGCAGAGTTTTTTCCCGCTCGGCCGAGGAGTCTTGCGAGTAGAAATCTTCTCGCATATAGTTCCAAGTCCGGCTACCCGTCGGCTGTCCAAGCAGTGTATTGGTCAAAGCGGAGAAGGCGATGATGGTGGTCAACATGGTTTCAGTCCTCTGATGCAGTTTTGGCAACGCTGCTTATCAGCAGCTCGGTCATGCGGTCCAAACGGGCGACGACCTCGATTTCGTCGCCAAGTTCGGCCGGGCTCAGCGAATACGGGATGAACGCATTGGTCGCCAGGATCATCGAATCGGCAAAGCCGGTTGTGCCGGGGCGGAATTCGCCACTCTCGATCCCTTCGGCGAGGATGCGGCGCAAGAGCGCAGACTCCCGCTCGAACATTTCCCGCCGCCGGGCCAAGTAGGCGGGGCGGACGGCTTCAAAGAGTTCATCCAGGCTACTAGCGTAGTCGCGGACCCGCCGGAGCCGGCCAAGAACCCTTTGGTGCAGGCATGCCTGGAGCCTTTCGGCTGACGGGGCACCCGATCCAGCAATCTCCTCCATTTCGGCAAAGACTTGGCTGACAACCCGGCCGATCGAGCTCAACCCGAGGTCTTCCTTGCTGCGGAACAGGTTGTAGATCGTCCGGCGGCTCACCCCCGCCTTTTTGGCGACGTCATCCATCGACATCTTCCGGAACCCGTAGCGAACCATCAAGGCGTCGCATGCGTCCAAGATCGCCTCTTGGCTTGTCAGGTTTTCGGCAACCAGCACTCCGATAGTATACAATTGCACAATTATCGTTTTTTGTGCATCTTTGAAATCAGGAGAAAGGGCCCAGCCGGTTCGGCTTGGGCCCCGGCCTTACTTGGACTTCCGGCGTTCGGCAATGCCGAATCCGGTGCGGTGGGTTGTTTCAATTCGGCGGATGATCTGGTTTGCGCTCCGCATGACGATGGATTCGGTGTAAGCCCGCCCATGCCGGTAGCGCACACCTTTGAGCAAATCCCCCGTTGTGATCCCGGTTGCTGCGAACGTGACATTCCCTCGGGCGAGGTCTTCTGTCCGGAACACGCGGTCGATGTCGCCATCCAGCATCGCCTCTGCCCGCTCCCGTTGACCCTCGATCGTGAATTTGAGCCTGGCCTGCATTTCTCCGCCCGTGCACAGGACGGCGGCGGCCGTGATGACGCCCTCGGGCGCGCCGCCGATCCCCATCAGGCCATCCACCCCGCTATCGGGATCCAGGGCGGCGATGGCAACGGAGAGGTCGCCATCCGGGACGAGGTGAACCCGGCAACCCGCATCGCGCAATTCGGCGATCAATTGCTCGTGGCGGGGCCGATCCAGTACCCCGATGATGCACTCGTCCACATCCTTGCCCAATGCCTTGGCCATGAGCCGGACATTGATCCGGGGCGGGACGGTGATGTCGACAACGCCGGCGCATTCCGGTCCGACGACCAATTTCTCCATGTAGCAGTCGGGGGCGTGCATCAGATAGCCCTCTCCTTCGACTGCCGCGGCAAGGACTGCGATGGCATTGGGTGTACCGTTGGCGCAGAGATTCGTCCCTTCCAGGGGGTCGACGGCGATTTGGATCTCCGGGCCCCCCGGCCGGCCGAGCTTTTCCCCGATATAGAGCATGGGGGCTTCGTCGCGCTCGCCTTCGCCGATCACGATGGTGGCGTCCATCTCCATGCTGTTCAGCTCGCCCCGCATCGCTTCGCAAGCGGCTTGGTCGGCTTCGTCCCGTTTTCCTTTGCCAACCCATCGCGAGGCGGCCATCGCCGCGCTTTCGGTGACTCTCAAAAAGTCCAGGTGCCGGTATTGATCCACATTGACCTCCACGGTGTGCAGTTTAGCCTTTTGGGGCAAAATCGCCATGCCAACTGGCTGAGGCAATCGGTATGCCATATTGCAGAACTCCTGCACTGCAGACCTGTTCTTTTTGCGGGGAGTGGCCAACGATTTGTAGTAATGATGGACTGGAGCGGGATCCTGGGCGTTTGGCCGGTTGCGGCGCTTGCCTCAGCCATCCCGTTTTTTGGACGGGCCAAGCGCGCCCGGGCGGATTCTCACCTGCCCCTGGCCGTAAACCCACGAATCGAGGAATTGGAACGGGAGAACGAAGCCCTCAAGACCGAACTCAGCCAGTTCAAGGGCGTCCAAAACGCGACGCTGACCCGATTTCAAACGACGTTTTACGAACTGCCCCTGCCGTGTTTCACCGTCGACGGACGCGGGCACGTCATGGAATGGAACCGGGCCTGCGAGGCATTCTTCTTCCGGCCCGAACACGAAGCGGTCGACCGCCCGATCACCGAGATTCTCGGCACCGGCATCTTTAGGAACGATGCCGAAGGGATGATCTATATGGTGTTCATGGGGTTGCACCCCGCCCCTATCGCCATCGACCTCTTTGTCGAAGGGCGCAAACGGACGGTCAAGTGGCACGCCAGCCCCATCAAGGATCGCGATGGCCTGGTGGTTGGCGCCCTTAACACATTGGGCGTTCTGCCCGAGTTTGAAATCCCCGGAGATTAAGCCGCTTCTTGCGACTCCTGTTTTTTGCCGAAGGCGCTCTTGAGCCTTTCGAGCATCGAAGTTTCGGGTTCATCAACGGCTTTGATCCCCATGACCCAGTTGGCCACATCGATGGTGTCTTGACTGGCCGGGGCGAGGGGAAAGGCTTCGGCGTACGGTTTGCGTTCGGCGCAGGCCCGCGCGACGTGGGGGTCGGTCCGGATGACCCCCCAAAGTTCTGCTTCCCGGCTCAAAAACTGACCGACCACCATTTTGAATTGGTCGGCCGCCGATCGCCCTTGGGCGGCTGTCGGAGCAAAGTTCACGGCAAACCCGGAGTTTGCGTTGGGGTTGTGCCCCCAGACGAACTTGAGCATGGCGTAAGCGTCGGTCAAACTGGCCGGGTCGGCACTGGTCACGACAAGGACGGCATCGGCGATGGAAAGGAACGGGGCAACTCGCGAACCGAACCCCGGGCCGCAATCCAAAATGATATGGTCGTATTCTTTCCCCAATTCCAAGGCGGCCACGGCCAGCCCTTCAATCTCTTTGGGGCCCAGTTCCGCCAATTCATTCCAGCCGCTGCCACCGGAAATCAGATGAGCGCCCGAAGCCAACGGAACGACGGCATCCCGGAGGTCGCGGTTGTCCCGAACGATGTGCCCGAGGGTGCATCCCGGCTCCACGCCGCAATACAGATCGCAATTGGGAAGTCCGATGTTGGCGTCAAAGAGCAGGCACTTTTTGCCGTCGCGGGCAATGATCCCCGCCATGCTGCAGGCCAACGCCGATTTCCCGACGCCACCCTTCCCGCTCACGACCGCAACGACTTTCATACCCTATGCGGATTTCTTCCACATAGCGGCGATTTTTTCCATCAGCCCGGGACGGTTTTGGGAATTGGCCATGACGGCAAACCGAGCATGGGTGTCTTGGATTTCGGCATAGGCTTCCCGGATGCCCTGGACAACTGAATCGATGGGCGCCTTTTCAATGATCAACCCGAACCCAGCTGCTTGGCTCAAGCGGTCCAATGCCGCTTGGTCTACCGGTTCGGCAACCTGGCAAACAAGCTTGCCATCTTCAAAGCGGATGGGGAGTGCCAATGCTCGGACGGCGAAGTGGGCCGGCACCGCCCTGACCGCGCCGAGTTCTGGGGTGCCCGTTGGCTTCTTGACATTGGCTGCTGGCTTCGAGCTCGCGGCTTGGTCCGGCTCTTGATCCGGAAGGTCGTCGGGCTCGGGAATCGGCTCGCTCGAGTCCGCCGTTGCCTCGGCCAGCAAGGCCCGGAGTTCCTCGTCGCTCATCGCCGTCGAGGAAGCAGGAATTGAATCGGAGTCGTCGTCCGGGGTGTTGAGCAGGGCCGCAATCTCCGCCGCCGACATCAAGTCGCCTTCCGATGCACCGGTTTCCTCTTCGACGTCCGGGGCGGATTGTTCAGCCAGGGCCCGCTCTTCGGCTTGGGCTTCGATGCTTTGACGGACTAAGGCGGCCAGTCCCTCTTCACCGAGTTCGTCCAGGTCAAAATCGTCCTCTTCTGCCAAATCTGCCCCTGCGCCTTGTGCGACCTGCATGGCGATTTCCTCGTCGGTCAGGCTGGCGACGACCGGTTCCTCCACCTCTCCCGATGGGGCATGGGTGGGAGAATCGACCCCATCCATGCCTTGGCCGGTCAAATCTGGTTCTGTCGATCCGGCGGACTGTCCCGACTCCGCTTGCGCGAACAAGGCCGCGATGTCATCGGCAGAAAGGTCGGCACGGGCTTCGTCTGCTTCCGGGGTTTGCGGCTGGGCGGAGGCGGGGTTCTGGGAAGAGGACTCCGCTTGCGCGAACAGGGCCGCGATATCATCTGGCGAAAGGTCGCTTGCCGCTTGGGAATCTTCGCCTAACGCGAAAACCTCTGGTTCACTGCCGAGCCCGTCGTCAGCCATGGCCGCGTCAAACCCTTGCAAGAGGGCAGCTGCTTCTTCAGCCGAAACCTCCTCGTCATCCGATGCCGAACTGCCGTTGTAAGCTTCGATATCCTCCAACAATCCCGGGCATTGTTCTTCTAGCGCCTCCAAGTCGACAACTTCTGTTTCCCGGTCGACCGGCTCCTCGGTGATCTCTTCAGCAAAGAATCCTTCGGGCATCACTTCCGGTGAGGCGACGGCAGAGTCGATCTCCTCTTGGGTGACCTCGCCGAGTGGCGTCAGGTCGGCAGGTGCCGCATTGTGTGTGGGCGGATCTGTGGGGTTGTTGGCCGGGCTGCCCTTTGCCGCCTGCGCACGAAGATCCCCAACCTCCTGGGCCAGGGTTTGGATCTGCGCCATCAATTGCGCCAACATCTCAGCCGGAACCACAACCGGTTCTTGCTGGGAAACCACCGTTTCCGGTTCCTTCTTCTTCCGTGCCGCCATAGCAAGTGGGTTCGGCAGACCTCGCCCTATTGGGATATTCGGCAGGTTTACGGGTCTTTAGAGTCGCCGTCCTTCCGTTTTTTCTTTGCGGCGAGCAAACTTCCGGCGGCCGAGATCGGCGCATCGGGCCGATCCTTTTTCCGGGCCCGGTCCAGGCTCTTCGATTTCGGTACCACGGGGGTGCCGGGCGTTGGGCTGGTTGAAGCCCGTTTGGTAGGCGAGATGGGCTCGGGCGAATGCCGCTCAAACCGGGGGAGAGGCACCACGACCCTGCGGACGAGAACGTCGAGAGGGAGGAGCGCCAAAGCGGCAAAGAGGAACATCCGCCAAAGGTCGGTGACGCTTTCGCCCCGGTGCGCCAGGGGCCGCATGGCCTCTTTTGGCGCGGTGAGCTTTTTGCCGCCGGTTTGGCCGGCAACCCCTTCCAACAGGGGCAGGTTGGCGCGGGAGCTCCGGTATTCCGGAGGATACGGGATCGAAAACCCGTTGGAGGCGACGCGAGCTTGGCCGGTTGCGCTGGGTTCGACGACGCTAACGATGTAGCTGCCGACCTCGCTCGCCTCAAAATCGCCAGAAAAGACGCCGGGGGCTTCTTGCGTCAGCGTTGCCTTTTGGGAACTTCCATCGGGATTGCTGATCCTGACGTCGATCGTCCCCATTGGCAACGGGTTGCCGGCCCGGTCGCGGGCGGCCAGCGAGATCTTGCCGCGCCCGCCCTCCGGCGTCACTTGGAGGTCATAGTTGTTGAGGGCGGCGCGTCGGGTGAGGGCTCGGACGGTTTGGGCCCAGAATTTTCCGTAGCCTTCCCAGCCGATCCATTCCTTTGCCCACCGGTTCTGCGCATCGCTGGTGAACGCCGTTGATTTGCCGAGTCCGAACTGCCAACTGGCGAGCAAGGGGTCGTCCTTCTGGGTCTTCATCGATACCCGCGCCAAGGGGCGCGCATCGGTGAGGCAGTAGGCCATCAAGGCGGGAAACCCATCGATCCCCCTGGTCGAATCGTCCACACCCAAGACTTTGGGCAAAAACGCCCCTTCTTCAATTGCCGACCGCGACATCAGGCTGACATCCTGGGTGAAGATTTGCGGGAGTTTCTTGGCATCCTCCACCAAATAGAATCGACCACCCCCAACGGCAGCGACCCCTTTCAGGAAGTCGACATCTTTGCCATCGCCGATGGCAATGGTTGAGACAGTTGTCTTGGCGGCCTTCATGGCCGCGGCAATGGCAAGGCTCGAACCGTGGGCATCGCAATCACTGCCGTCGGCGACCAAGATGAAGTGCTTTACCCGGGTGTTCTCTGCCGCCAGCTTTTCACTGGCAAATCTCACTGAGGGCTCGGCAAAGATCCCGCCACCGCCATCTTTCAGGGTCCTAATTTTGGCGATCACGGCGTCTTTTTCTTTAAGCTCGGCGATCGGCGCGACGTAATCGATACGGCTCCCGCTGCCGGCCACACCGAGCCGGTCTGTCGGCCCCAGCAGGTTGGCACTGAGGACTGCTGCGCTCGCCGCCAATTGCAGTTTCGTCATTCCCCCGATGCTCATCGACATGCTGCCGCTGGTGTCGACGACGATGAGCACGGCCGTGCTGGGGAAAACCTTTCGCTGGCGGATGTTGAGGTCGACCGGCAACGCCTCCGCCACCGGCGTGCCATACCAACCGCCGGGCAAAAAGCTGTCCTCCCCCCCCACCATCATAAACCCGACCCCGGAATCGCGGATGGCGTTCCGGATCATTTTCATTTGCGGCTCGGTCGTGTTGGCCGCATTCAGGTCGTTCAAGATGACCGCATCGTATTGCTGGAAATCCTCTGGCCTGGTCGGCACGCCACTTGGACCAGCGACCTGCACCGAGATCCCTTGCTGGCTGAGCGCGGTGGCAAGTTCCAATTTGCCGGTGTCACCTTGGGCCAACAAAACTTTGGGCCGCCCTTTGACCGATACGAAGGCCGCGCCGAGGTTGTTTCGGTTGTCGCTGTCGTTGGGGACCTTCAAATAGGCGCGGTAACGGTAAAAGCCCGCCTCGGCAAGATTTTGGGGGATGACGATGGTTGAGGTGCCGGCGGGGATGCTGACTTTGGTTTGCGAAACTGGTTCCCCGTTCCTTTCGATCACCAATTGCCCCGTCTGGGCTATTGTGGACTCGACGACGGCTTTGATTTCAAAAGGCTGTTCAGCGGATTGCTCGCTAGGTGCTTGGAGGTCGGTCACGGCAGCCTCGTCCTTGCCTTTTGAAAGCCCGAGCGGGACGAAATCGATGGCAACCCCTTCGGCGGCAATGCTTTCGACGGCACCCAGGGCATCCCCTTTTGTTTCATTGCCGTCGCTGACCAAAACAATGCGCCGGCCCTTGCCGCTGGGAAAGCTGGCCATGGCCAACCGCAACGCCGAGGCGATGTCGCTTGCCGAGGCGTCGACAACCGACTCGACGGCTCCAAAGGGCCTGCGCCCGCCTGGCGAGGCTTCCATCGCCGGAGATTTGCCGAATGCGACGATGCCGACTTTGTCGTCTTCCCCCAGGCTGCCCATGGCACCTTCAACGAATTCAACTTGCGCCTTTCGGTCACGCTCGGAGATGCTGTCCGACCGATCCAACACAAAAATCGTTGTCGTCCCGCGATCCGGCTGGACACCTTGGGGACCCATCAGGGCCCCGATCAATGAACCGAGGAGGAGGAACCGGAGCCCGAATGAAACCGCTTTGCGCGCCTTGGCCATCCCATGAACCCGGTGCCAGCTGAGGGCCAACCCGACGGCAAGCGGGATGAACAGCAGTCCCCAGACCGGATCTGTGAACCTCATTTCATGACCGCCTCATGAAAACAAACCATTCCAGGGCGAGCACCCCCATCATGAGGGCGACAAGCGGCTTCCAGAGGTCGGCGAACTGCTCGGCGGGTTTGGATTTGACCGGCTCGCCGCCGGCGATGGCAAACTCCTTGACCGGAGCGATATCGGATTCCCGTTCCGCGACCATGTTGGCCAGGTACCTCTTGGCGGCAGTACCCGATCCAACCGCATATTCGCCAACCCGATCCAGGTTCCGGAAGGTGAACCGGCCGTTCAGGGCAGTCGTCTGGCTGACCTCGCCTGTCGGATCTTTCACATCGACAGATTCCCCGTCCTTGCCGGGCAACCCCACCACTTGGCCGGTCGCAATTGCCGTCAAGCCTTGCCGCTCTGACCCCGCGGCCTTATCCAGGATGTTCCCGAGGAGGATTGGGAAGCTGACCGAAAGCGGGAAATCCCCATCCAACAAGTCAAATGCAAAATAGGCTTGGATCTTGGGTGTGGCGCGGAACACGGCGATGGGGCCGCTTGCCGCTTCGGCCAGTGCTTGCGCCCCGGCTCGTGGCTTGGCAGCGTAAACCGAGGCCAAGTAAACGCCATCAAACGAAACACCGTCCATGAGCCCGTCGTCCCGGACGGAGAGGACTTGGGGAGTCGGCAACTTTCCGCCGACCTCTGCCGGAGACGCGCCCCCGCCTTTGCCGAAAGAAACCGTCATCGGGGCCTTCACCGCGATTTCCGGTTCGCTGTCGAAGACCACCAGATCATACGCTCCTTGTCCGGGGCTGGACGCCAGTTCGGAGGCGGGCACTTGAGTCGCTTTATCAAGGACAACCCGGGCATCCAGGTTCAAGCCGGTTTCCAGGAACAGGTTCCCCTTGCTGACCAGCAACACTTTGACCGACCCGGTTGGGTTCCCGGGCACGGTGCGTTGGTCGTCGCAAGCCAGTGCCCCTCCCTGGCCGAGCTTGGCCGAGACCCGCTCGGTTCCTGGTGGCAGACTCACCGTTTTGCCGATGGTTTGGCCCGGGGCAATATCTGCCCTGTGCGAGGACACCGCTTTGCCATCGGCATAGACCGTAATGGAAGTGGAGGCTTGCGCGCGCCCATAGTTTTTGACCCCGACATAAGCTTGGAGGCCCTGCGGTGTTTCCGCCGTACCTAACGCCTGGATGCCCAAATTCTCCGACGAGGTCCCGAACGGCTCGAAAATGATCTGCGATTTGCCCCGGCTGACGGAACCGACGGGATCGAAACAACCGTCGCTGAGCAGGATGATCCGGGATTCACCATCCCGGCCGACCAATGCCATCGCCAGCCTCAATGCCTCGCCGACGTCGCTGGGGGCGTCGCTCCGGCGGAGGCTGCCCAACCCTTGCCGGAGCTTGGCTTGATCCTGGCTAAGCCCGGTGGCCACGCGGGGGGATGCTCCGGATTCGATGACAGCCATTCGGTCGCCGGGCTTCATCGCGGCGACCAGTGACTCGGCCCGCTTGACGGCTACGCCAAAACGGTCTGGGGCGACATCCCTCGCGCCCATGCTGGCACTGGCATCGACGATGAGAACCGTCGTGAGGCCGGAGACGTTTTCCTGCCGGACCTGCCACCTCGCCAAACCCAAAACCAAAAAAGCGAGGGCCAAGAGTTGCAAAACCCACAACCAGTTGAACTTGAGCCGCTGAAACAACGAGTTGGCCCGGACTTCGTCCTGCCGTTCTGGCCAAAGGAAGCTGGCCGGAACCCGGAAATCCCGGCGCCGCAAACGGAGTAGGTAGAGGGCCAGGATGAACCCGCCCACCGGTAGGAACCAGAGCAGCGCAAACGGCGCCTGGAAACTCACCCGACCCACCCGGCCTTTTGGAAGGTTTTGCCGAAAACCTCTGCCAGGGGCTTGCCAGATTCGATCAGGGCATATCGGCCGCCGTGCTTTAGTGCCGCTTGTTCGATGGCAGAATTGTGGTTGGCCAAGTTCCGCCGGTAAGCGTCAAGGGTTGGCCCGTTGGCCGTGATCTCCACCACTTGGTTAGTTTCGGCGTCGATCATCCTCAGGTCGCCTTCAATGCCCGGGTCGAGCTCGAATGGCGAAAGGACTTGGACGACCCAGAGTTCGTGCCCCGCCACCGTGACGTGGGCAAATGCTTGGGCGAGCGATGGATCCATCCCATCGGTGATAAGGATGGCCAATCCGGGCCGCGACATGTGCCGGGCTGCCTGCTTCAAATGGAACGCCAGCGCCCGCTTGCCGTTCGGGCGCAAGGATTCCAACCAAGAGGTTAAAGAAATGGTTCCCCGTCGTCCCCGCAAGAATCGGGTGCGGTTCGGCGTGTCAGCAAGGGCGACCCCCTGAACGGAATCCCCTCCTCGCGCCGCCACGACTCCGAAAGCCGCGGCCAACTGGCAGGCTGTGCCGAACTTGTTGGGCTCGCCGAAATCCATGCTCTCAGAAGCATCCACCAAAAGGGTGACCGGGAGGTCTTCTTCGTCTTGGTAGGTTTTGACGATCGGGGTACCCAAGCGGGCCAGCACATTCCAATCGATGTGGCGCAGGTCGTCGCCGTCGCTGTACTCCCGGTAGTCTTTGAATTCGAGCGAAACACCCTTTTCCCGCGCCAGCCTTTCGCCACGCACCCGGCCCGAGAATGCCTTGCGGGGTTTGAGGCGCAACCGTTCCAGCACCCGCACGTCGCGGGTGTCCAGGTGCGGGCTCGGGGCGGAAAGGCTCACACTCGGATGGGGTCTTTGTCTCCGGCGTTGACCGAGGCGACGATGCTGTCGATCACTGCATCCGCCGCCATCCCGTCGGCCTCGGCCTCATAGTTCAAGATAATCCGGTGCCGCAGCACCGGCTTGGCTGCCTTTTGAATGCTTTCTTTACTGACATTGAACCGGCCTTCCAACATGGAATAGACCTTGGCCGCGGTCACCAATGCCTGGGCACCCCGGGGAGATGACCCGTACCGGACGTATTTGCGGGCGACCTCGCTTGCCCCTTCGCCCTCGGGATGGGTGGCCACGATCACGGAAAGCGCATAATCCAGCACTTCCGGCCCGACTGCGACCTCCCGCGTCACCTGGCGGGCCCGGATGAGGTCTGCGGCAGAGGCAACCATGGTGATCGGCTCCATTTCACCTTGGGTCGTCCGGTTGACCACTTCGGCCAAAACGGACTTGCTCGGTGTCGGCACGAGCAGTTTGAAGAAGAAGCGGTCGAGCTGGGCTTCTGGCAAGGGGTATGTTCCTTCCTGCTCCACCGGGTTTTGAGTTGCCATCACCATGAATGGTTCCTCCAAATGGTGGACTTTCCCGCCAACGGTGACTTGCCGTTCTTGCATCGCCTCCAACAGCGAGCTTTGGGTTTTGGGCGTCGCCCGGTTGATTTCGTCCGCCAAAACAAAGTGAGCGAAGATCGGCCCGGGCCGGAACTCGAACCCTCCCGATTGAGAAAAAACGTTTGTGCCGGTGACGTCGGCCGGCATCATGTCCGGGGTGAATTGGATCCGTGAGAAATCAAGATCGACCGCCTGGCTCAGGCTCCGGATTAGCAAGGTTTTCCCAAGCCCGGGCATGCCTTCCAACAGCACATGGCCGTTGGCCGCCAAAGCGACCAACACGCCCTCGACGACGTCATCTTGGCCAACGACAGCCTTGCCGATTTCCGACCGGATCCCGGCCCATGTTTTGCGGAACCACTCCGCCGATTCGAGTCCACTCATTTGCCTTTGCCTCCCGAAAGCTGTTCGAAATACTCCTTGACCCGCTCTTTGTGTTTCCCTTTGACCTTATTGTTGTTCACTGCGGATTCGGCGGTTTTGCGGTATCCCGGCAAGACCTGGCCATAGGGGACGCTGGTCCTGCTGCCCACCATGGTCGGGGCTTTGATTTCGGTGTAGGCGTCGGTGCCTTTCTGTTCGTTTCGCTCTCCCCGGACGGCGGTGATGTTGCCTTTGCCCTCCAGTTCCATGGGGTCGCCTTTCGGGTTCTCACCTTCCCCTTGATAGCTGCCACCCTGGTTGTTCCCTCCGGTTTGGTCGCCGGGATCCATCCCCATGGCCGCCATCATTTGTTGCATTGATTTCATATCGACATTGCCCTGCTTCAGTTGCTCGACCATTTCGGAAATCGCCTGCTTCATGGCGGCTTTGGCTTGCGGATCCTTCATCATTTCCGCAAGCTGTTCGGCTTGCTTTTGCATTTCGGCAATTTGCTCATCGGAAAGGGGTTTGCCCTGTTCCATTTGTTGCTGGGCCTGCTGCATTTTTTGCATCAGCTCTTGCATTTCCTTGTACTCCTTCATGTTCTGAAGTTCTTGCAACGCCTTTTTGACATCGTCTGAGAGCTCCATTTTCTTCATGAGTTCTTGCATGGTCTTGGCCTGCTGTTCCAGTTTTTGCCTTTCTTCTTGGCTCAGGTTGCCTTGCTCGAGCTTTTGTTGGATGTCTTGTTGGGCTTTGGCCATTTCTTGGGCCAGCTTTTGCTTTTGGGCTTCGGACATCCTCATCATTTGGCTGGCGGTGTTGTCGGCCCCCAATTTGGCCAGGGTTTGCTCATCGATCTGGTCGCTGGGGAGTTGGTCAGCCCCAGATTTTTGCATCAGGTCACGGAGCTGCTCCTGTTCCATCGTGTCGAGTTTGAGGTCGGCCAGTTTGCCAAGGTCGCCGCCGGCTTCCTCGAACTTTTCTTGCAACGCTTTGGCTGTGACCTGCTCCATTTTTTCGCCGGCCTTTTCCAACCGCTGTTCGGTGAGTTTTTTGGCGTCTTGGGCCAGTTTTTCCGCCTGTTGGAGGGCGTCTTCCCGGTCGTATTTGCCTCGTTCCAGATCTCGGCCGAATTTCCGGAGTTCGGCCGCCAGTTTGCGCTCGGCCTCCCTGTCTTTGGCACCATCGCCGCTTTCCAGATCTTTGACGATCCGTTGGACTTGGGCGGCTGTCGATTGGAGTTCCTTTTGGGCCGCCTTTTGAGAGGGGCTGAGCAGCAGGCCGCGGTCGTTGACGGTGACGGCGACAGCGAGCAAAGCCAGGGCCAGGCACGCCGAGGCCTGCTGGGTGCCAAACCGCAAGGGATAAACAGATTTGGGTTGTATTGCAGCTAACCGGCTTTGCGCATCGGATTCCAAAGCGGGGGCAAAAAGCTCGCCGCTCCCCTCTTTATGGATGGCGGTAGAAGCGCGGTCTTCCAGACCGGCGCGGCGGTCGACACTGCGGGCCACCGCAAGCTCATCCACCCGCCACAAAAACCCCGCACTGGCTCCGATCAAGGCGAAGGCGCCGGCCAATCCGATCCCCCAATTGGGCGGGAATTCGATGGCCCGCATCACATCCAAGACCACCAGAACCGACGCCAGGCACGCGCCAATGAGGAGCCCGCCCCAAAGGCCGCGCCAAAGCCTGGCCAGGCGAACCCGGCGCCCAAACCGGTCAAGTTGTCTGTGCAGTGAGTTCATCTCTATCCACGATATAGCCGTTGTGCCGCAAGATATTGAGGTTCGACGCCCTGCGGCGTTCCCCGGCAATGAGCAGAACGGCCCCCAGGATCCCCAAAGCCGCCGCCTTTGCCAGAATCATGCCCTCATTGGTTCCAAACGGCAAAAAGATGTTGAGTCCGAGCATGTTGGTCATCTGATAGTTTTGGAGGCTGGCGTCAATCGCCGCGCCCAAAAAGTGCAAAACGGCCCCCACGCCAAAGACTGCACCAAAAGACATCCGCCGCGCACCGACCGCACTGTCGAAAAAGGTGCTGACCCACCACACCGTGCCAAAGACCATGAACGCAAATGCAAAATTCCATGCGGCAGCGGCGGCGATCGCCGTGGCCGGAAAGGAACCGTTCAGCGTCACCGCGATAGCAGGCAGGATAGTGACGATGGCCGTCGTGAGCCCGATGTAACCCAAGGCACCGCTGGGACGGCCGCGGAACGTATCGGCCGGGACGAACATTCGGTCGGCAAAGAACTTGCGCTCTTCCATGCGCCCATGGGCGGCAACAGCCAAACCGACCACGAACACGGCAAACATCGGGAACCCCATCCACATGAACGTGGTCTCCACAAGTTGACTGGAACCCGTGGCGGCCATGGCTACCGAAGACCTGATGAGCAAAAACACCGCGCCGGCAAACAAGAGAGTTAAGAACAGGCCGTGGATCCTCAGACTGACGGTTTCCGCCGACCCCACCCGGGTCAAAGCCGACCCTGCCCCCAAGAGCAGCACCTTGATGATGAGCCCCGTGAGGGCGAGGGCCGTCAGCCAATGAGGGATGGCCACGCCGAAGAAATCAAACGACTGCCCCACCGCAAGGGCCGAGGCAAATGGGATGATCCCTGCGAACGGAGGCACCGTCGACATCCCTGTCGTCGCGACCATGGAAGTGCCCAAGGCCATCCCGACCATCGTGAACAAGAAGATTGACCCCGCAACCCCGCCAACAGTCCGCAGAATCGATTTTGTGGCAATGGCGATCGGGAAAGCCAAGGCCGCTGCCATGGATCCCTGCATGGCGATATAACCGAACTGCTCCAAGATCTGCCGCCAAGTCGCCCCGCCCAAGGTGACCCCCACCGCGGCGATCGGCAGAGCGAGGAAGAGCAGAAGCAGGATTTGACGCAGGCAGGCAATGAACTTGCCGACAAACAGGTATTTGGCGGTGGTTGGCGAACACTGGACCAATTCAATGGATCGCAACTCATATTCGCTGACAACGGAGGACGCCGCGATCATCGGCGCGATAATAAGGATCCCCGCGTGGACGAACCCGACGACCATTTGGTAATAGCCCGTCAGGGCGGCTTGCACGGCCGCCGGACCCCCGAACTGAGTCTGTTGGGTGATCGAACCGTAGTTGGCCAGTGCGACCAAAACCAAAATGCCTAGGTAGAGCGACCAATACCAAACCGTTTTGGTGCTCCTCAACTGGATCCGGTAATCCTTGACGGAATTGGCGTTCCCGAAATAGACCCGCCTTTGCTCGGCGATCCAATCCGCCGTCAATTTAACGCTCCTTTCGTCACTTTCATGAACAGATCCTCGAGGTTGGCTTCCTCGTCGAGGAATTCCACAATCGGGAACCCGGATTGGATGAGGGCGCGGAGGAGTTCGGCCTGTTCTTGAGGCTCACCAGTGAAATCGAACCGGAATTCGTTCTCATTGACGAATTCGGTCGAGCTGATATGCGGCCGGCCGTGGAGCCACATGCTGGCCTCGGCCCCTTTTTCCAGCAAGCGAACCTGGATTTTCTTGGCCGGGGTGAGGGCACGGACGACGTCTTTGACTTTTCCGAAGGCGAGCATCTCGCCCCGTTCGATGATGCCGACGACAGTCGAAAAATCGGCGAGTTCCGGCAAGATGTGGGAGCTGACGATGACGATTTTCCCCATCCTTCCGAGTTCGCCGATGAGGTCTTTGAGTTCCGCCCGGGCTCGGGGGTCTAGGCCGCTGGCCGGCTCGTCCAACAGCAACAAAGTCGGGTTGTGCACCAAACAGCGGGCCAAACAGAGCCGTTGTTGCATCCCCCGGCTCAGGGATTGGGCAAAGGCGTCCCGCTTGAATCCCAAATCGGTAAGTTCCAGGACTTCGTCGATGACGCGGGGGCGGTCTCCCGCCGGGACACCGTAAAGGCTGGCAAACATGTCCAGGTATTCCCAAACTTTGATGTCTTCGTAAAGGCCAAAAAAGTCGGGCATATAGCCGATCTCTTTGCGGATCGAGATATCGTTGCCGTCCAAGGTTTTGCCCAGCAGCTTGGCGCAACCTGAGGTTGGCTCCAAAAGCGTGGCCAGCATTTTGATCGTCGTGGTTTTGCCCGCGCCGTTGGAACCGATGAACCCCATGATCTGGCCAGGCTCGAGTTCGAAACTGACATTGTTGACGGCTTGGAACTGGCCGTACCGTTTATCGAGGTTTTGGACGGATAGCATGGATTCGAGTCAGGAGACCCCCGTCCCCTTTTTGGTGTAGTGGCCGATCCGGGTGGCTGCAAAGGCAAACCCCAACCAGCCGATGGCGAATTGGATGCAAGTTCCGAATGCCGCCAAGCCCATGGCGGCCACCATATTCACATTCGAATAGGGCAGTGTGAACACGCAAAGTGAAAGGGCGCCGTAAGGGTGCAGGGCCATGACGTAGGGGACTGCCTGGCTGTCGATGGCGGCGATGATCGGCACCACGACCGCCGGCAAAAGGGCATAGAGGCACAGCATCGCGCCAAAACACGTCAAGAGCGAGGCAACAGTGGTCCGCGTCACGGAGGAGACGGCCAGGCTGAGGCCGGTCGACGAGTAGGCGGTGGCCAAGAAAATGATTGTTCCCGCCACGATGGAAATAGGGGCGGGCAAAACTTCGCTTCCGACTTGGTCGCCTTGGAACAGTTTGCCAATGGCAAGCAGCACGATGAGTCCAAGCCCGGAACCATAGATGACGACCGCCATCGGCAGAGCCCGCAAGGCCTTGGCCGTCACCAGTTGGTGCGGCCGGAGCGGAGACGCAAGGAGCGGATCCAAGCTACGCTTTTGCAGCTCGCCCGAAATCAGGCCACTCACAGCTCCCGGGATGGTCAGCCAGGCCAAGCCCGGCAAAATGAACATGACGACAGATAGGGGGATGTATTTGGCCGCGCTCAAAGACGAATAGGCAATCATCGAAAAGAAGATGAGGATGACAACCAACGAGGCCACTTGGTTGCCTTTGAGAGACCCGCTGACAAACCTCCGCAATTGGTTGCGGAGCTCGAAGTAAACCGGCTTGTCCGGGATCCGGTCGATCAAGGCCCTCATCTGCTGTCTCCCGCTGTGAATGAGTAAAGGAGCCGGACGGTGTCCTTGCCGACTTCTTCGCCGAAACGGCCCCCATACATGGAAGGGTCAACCTGAGCGGAAGCCAAACCAACCCGCCTTCCGCCCGCCGGCACCTTCAACCGAACCGTGACCGATTCGCCCGGGCCGATTTTCGGCACTCTCTGCTTCAGGCCCCCAATCTCCACGGTGACGTCGTGAAGGTCGGTTGCCATCGGGTTCCTTAGCTGCACTTGGGTTTCCCCACCCGATTCAGATACGGTCAGCCACCCTTTTGGCAAAGTTGTCGCCTGTTCAAAATGGAACTCCCTGAAGCTTAGGTTGTCCACGGTGAACGATGGCGCGGTGATGGAGCCCATGTCGACAAAATGGTTTTGCGTTTGGGCTTGACCGAACATATTGTAATCCCGGTAGCTGGAGGTTCCGACCTTTTGGACATTCTCAAGTTTGAGGTCGTAGCGCCCGTTCCCCGGGAAAAAGATCTGCTGGGATCCGACAAATAGGGCCCCGTCGCCGGCATCCGAGCCCACCAGAAACCCCGTGGTTTGCCTCGAAGCGGCGCTGGAATAGAGCTGCCCGGCGAATCCGAACAAAACGCCGGCCGCTCCAAGCGCAATCACCGGGGCGGTGACCCACGCCAGTTCCCCTTTCCGCAACTTGCGCAGCAACACAAAATTAACGGGGACTACCAAGACCAGATAGCCGATCAGCAGGAGCGATATCCTTCCGGCATCGGGGACTTTGATCCCGAACAACCCTTTGGCGGTCCCACCAGAGGCCGTGGAGACGGACATGGCAGGGGATCCGTAATACTCTTCCGCCGGCTGATTAAGGGTCTGCAGGAATGGTTGCCAACCTTCGGCGCACGGTTCCCAGGCCAAAGAGTAGATCAGTGAAAATCGGCCATTCCATGTGCGCCATGGGGTGGAAAAAAGATCGTAGGCGAGCCAAGTCACATTCCCCGCGCCAACGGGCAGCGTGCTTTGCACCGCCACTTGTCCTGCCATGATGGTGGCGGCCCCCGGCTTGGGCTTCAGGTCGAGCATCGGCCCCGTCGGGGGGGCGACGTTGGAATGCACTCCGTAGGCGCTTGGAGGGGCGACATCCTTAGATGACCCCCCGGGGGAAACCGGCAAGAAACCTTGCCAACGCGGGTCGCTGAGCACCGGCCGGATCGGCCCACCGACGAACACGAGGTGGAGGCCTCTGAGAACCGAGAGTTGGATGGCGGCGACTTCGGCATCGGTCAGCCTTTCTGCCCCTTCCCCCAAAATCAACAAACCCAGATCGTCGTAACCGCTTGTCCTGGTTGGGGCCATCCCCGGTTTGGCAACCCCGGCGGCAAAGCCGTTGGACCACCGCTTGTTTTCAAACTGCTTCTCCTTGTCTGGTTTGACCAATGCGGCGTCGCCGAGCGAGTCCGAAATGATCCCGATTTTGGTCGCCTCGAAATTGCCGGTGGAAGTGGGTTCAACGGAAAGCGGGGTCTCCAATATCCCCCGGCGGATCAACAGTTGCAACGGGTTGTATCCGTTTGTTTTGGTGATGTAGAGGACACGTTCCTTTTTGGCACCGCTCGGGAGATCGATGACCGTGGCGGTTTCCGTGTCGCCATCCATCCATCGGATCCCGATCGTTTCCGGCTTTCCCGTGTTTTCCAAACTCAGCCTGATGGGAACGGTTGTGAGTTCCCCGCCGAGCCCCTGCCAAACCGGTTCATAACTGATGCTGACAGGATCGGGGGCTTGGGCGTTGGAGGGTGCGGTGACCAGCACAGCGGCACACACCCCTATCACAAGCCGCCTAAGAAAAACCATGCTCTCACCGATTAAACCTTTCCTTGCGTTTATCGGTTTCGGCTTGTTGGGAAAATTTACAAAAATCCCAAACAATCGGGATTGTCAGTCGAGATCCGCGAATCGTATTGCATCCACAAGGTCGCCTTCGGCAACGATTGCGCCGCCAAGGATAGACCCGGCGATCACCCCCTGTGTCGAAATAGAAGTTCCCGGGAGGATCACGGAATCTTCGACCCGTGCCGCTTTAACCTTTGCCCCCGCCCCGATGACGACATGGCCGGCAAGTTCGGCATCGACATCGGCCGAAGGGTCCACAAGCTGGCCGCCGTCAGTCAAGAAACGGCTCGTAGCCAAGAACGAATCCAATGTCCCGGTATCGAACCAGTTACCGCCATAAATCCCTGGGATCACCAAGTGGCCCTGGTCGACAAGGATTTGGATCGCATCGGTGATTTCATATTCGCCCCGGGCGCTGGGGGCCAGCCCTGGCAACACATCCCAGATCTGCGGGCCAAATACGTACATGCCGGCCATGGCGAGGTTCGATTCGGGTTCGGCCGGCTTTTCGACCAGTTTGACGATCCGGCCGCCTTCCACGTTGGCCACACCAAACCGCCGAGGGTCTTCGACTTCCTTGACCAGGTTGAGGTTTGCCGCCCCTGCCGATTTGAACTGCTCAATAAACGGGGCCAATGGTTGGTCGTAAATCGCATCTCCCAGGTACAGGACAAAATCATCCTCAGCAACGAAATCCCGGGCAAACCCGACGGCATGGGCCAACCCTTTGGGGTCGTTTTGGCGGACGAACGAAAGATCCAAACCATAGGCTGACCCGTCGCCGAGGTGCTCGCGCATCACGCCTTCGTTTTCTCCCACGACGACGCAAACTTGGCTGATCCCGCAACCCTTGAGTTGATCAAAGGCATATTCGAGGGTCGGTTTGTTTGCAATCGGCAGCAATGGCTTGGGGATCGCCTTGGTCACCGGGTAAAGCCGGGTCCCTTTGCCGGCCGCCAAAATCACTCCCTTCATATGCCTTTTCCGTCTTGAATTTAGCACGGCAGTAAACTCATGGCGATGAAAAGGATTTCAATCGGTCGGTTTGGCCCAGGATGGGCCGTCACAGTTGCCCTTTGCACGAGCCTCGCGGGATGCCACCATGCCGACGATGCCCCTTGGGAGACGTTTGCCCAGCCGGCCGAAGCTTATAAGCCGCAAGCCAACTCGGGCAATGCCTGGGACGGATATATGCTGGCTGCCAACCTGGCTTCGGCGGCGGCGGGGCCGATGAACAAGAAGGGTGACCTCAAACCAAACGAAGAACCGCAATTTGCCCGCCGGCTACAAAACTCGGTTTCGGTCGCCATGCGGGCCAGTACCTTGCCGTGTCACGCGGAGTTCCGGCCGCAAGACCCGTTCCTCCCCCGCCCATCGGGGATCGGCCTCACGGCAATCGGCCGCGCCCTCGGCATTCAGGTCAAACAAGCCAAGGAAGGGGACAATGCCAACGGGGCGGCCCAGCCCCTGATCACGGCCCAACGCATGGCCGACCACCTAGCCCAGGGCGATGCCGACGACGCCTTGGTGGGCTATTGGATCGCATCCAACGCCCGCGCCCAAGCCGCCGAACTCCTTCAGCGCATGGATGCCCAAACGCTCCGGAATATGGGCAATGCCATCCTCGCTTCCCTAGCCGGTTCGCCGCCGCCTAACCAAACGGTTGAAAACGAATACAAAAACATGCTCTTGGGAGTCCAATTCGTGCAAAACGCCTACCGGTCAAAGGATTATCCGCTGCTCAGGGAGGCCTTTTACCACCAGGCCGACCCCGCCATCGAACACTTGGAAGGCTTGCGACCATCCGACCGCCCCGCTTACTTCAAAGGCTTTGCCGGGGAAGCCAAAGCCTATGTGGATTGGGCACTAGCCGCACTAGCCGTGCCGGCATCGGAGCGGAAGCCCATCGACCTCTCCCTGACCGGCGAGCGGCCATGGCGCCGATTCTCCATGCATCTTTTCACCCCGCTGACAGCCTTTGTCGAAGCCCGCGACCTCCATATCGCCCGGAGCCGGTTGTTCGCACTCACCTGCCTCGCTATGGCCGAAGGCAAGGCGACCGGCAAAGCCCCGGCGGAATTCGTGGGATTGCCCGAAGGTTCGACGACGGATCCTTATTCGGGCCGGCCATTCCCCTACCACCGGGCGGAGCGGGAGTTCCAAATCTACAGCGTCGGCGCTGATGGGCGCGATGATGGGGGCGAGACCAAGGGCCGGGGGCTCGCCCCAGACCTCACCATAGAACCCCCTGCCGAAAACTAACCTTGCCGGGGGAGCGGCGGCACCATGGCAGCGACCTGCCGGGCATTGAGGGCCAAACGGGGCCTCCAGACGGCCGCCTCGACCTTTTCAGCACTGACCCGTTCAGCACCGATCGCATCCAACCCTCCCAGATAGATGGCCGTGGCTTGGCTGACGGCCAAAGTCCCCGGCTCGGCGACCTTTTGCAAGTGGGCCGCCACATCGATGACATGGGCGAAGTTGACGGCGGTGGCCTGTTGGCCCGGGGCCAAAACGCTGCCGGTGTGTACAGCTGCCCGCATGGCGAGCGGCGTCTTCAACTGGTTCTTGTAGGCGTTGAATTCAAAAAGCCCGGCTTGCATGGACTTTCCTGCAGCGACTGCGGCCGCCGGGTCTTCAAAAACACAGGTCACGCCATCCCCGGCCGTCGAGTGGATCTTGCCGCCATGTTTGAGAGTGGCTTGCTCGATATACCGGTGGTATTCGTTGAACGTGTATTCGACGGCGATTTCATCGTTTTCCGTTTTGATCTTCGTCGAACCGACAACATCAACGCTCACGAATGTCACGTGCTTCTCATCTTGCTTGAGTTTGTTCTGGATTTCCAGGAGTTGGGTGAGCAGGAGGTGCCGCTCGGCGGCGGGGTCGCCGAGACCCAATTTCTTCCTGTTCTTGGAAAGCAGCTCAAAACCTGTGCCCCCGAGGACAGAGCCAAGGACGGTGAGGAAAATGGCGAGCGGCAGGTTTGACCCTCCGTGGGCTTCCAAAGTGAACATCCCATCGAGCATGGAAAAGAATGAGGCCACCAATTGGCTGGCCAACCCGAGGATAGCGCCCGAGGCGATGGCCGTTCGGACGTTGCGGCTAACCGAGGCGTTGTAAAGCCCCCCCATCCACATCATGAAGGAGACAATGGTGAAAAAGCCGCTCTGGTCGCCACCCGTGAAGGCACCGCCAAGCCATTGCGCAAACCCTGCCCCCAGGGCCAAAACCCCCGCCATGGCAAACCGCCTCATATCAGGGTCAAATGCCAAAAATGATGACTTCAGCCGTTCAAAGAACCGTTGTCTCCGATTTTGCACCGGAGTGCTCCGGACGGCCAACCGGATGTAGTCAAGCGGCGCGCCGGTTGCCTCGCTCACCGCGATCAGCGCATCATCATCCAGCTCACCGCCCGCCTGCTCGCGCAAACGGCTGGCCAAAAGGATCATCTGCTGGATGTCCTCTTCGGTCAAATAATCCCCGGCGTCAGCCCGGGGGGTTGCGGTTAATTCCTTCTCGTCCACGCCCTCACCGGGATTCTACTTGGCTGGCCCTATCCGGTTGCATGGTTGAGCCTTCCGCTCAGTCTTTATAAGGGTCGAACACATCCTTGCCCGCCATGGCCACGCCGACCGGGGTCAACCGGTGGATCACGCGGATTGTCCCTTCGTGGTGGCGCAAGACGTCGTCCAAGCGCTTGTAACATTGCGGGGCTTCATCGACGTCGGCGCCTCGGAGTTCAACTTTAGCCCGGTTCACCCAGGCCTCCATGTTGGACCGGCTGATTTGGCCTGCGGAACCTTTCTTGCCCTTGGCCTGAGTCCGGCTCATCACCCGCCCCGCGCCATGCACGGTGGAATAAAGTGTTGCCGGTGACCGTTCAGATTCCACCCCTTCGAGGATGACGGATGGTTCGGCCATTGTTGCCCCCACAAACCCCCGCTGACCCGGGAACGCGGGCGTCGCCCCTTTGCGGACGACCCAGAGGTTTTCGCCGTCATGGCGCTCCTTCCAGGCAAAATTGTGGTGGTTATGCACCTCGTCCAAAATCTTGGCCCCCAAGATTTTGGCCACGCGCCGGCAAACCCAGTCGCGACCCGCATAGGCGTATTTGCCGGCGAGTTCCATGCAGGCGATGTATTCCTCACCCAAAGGCGAATGCTCATGCAGCCACGTGATTTGGTGGCGTTCGTTGCCGATGCGTTTGGCTTGATCGATGTAATAGCTGGCAATGCCATGGCCCAAGCCGCGTGACCCAAAGTGCACGCCAATCCACACCCGGTCGGATTCATCCACCATGATGTTCACATAGTGGTTCCCGCTCCCGACGGTGCCAAGTTGCTGGCGGGCTTTGTCCTTCAAGGACTTGACCACCGAGTTCCGCTCCCAAAGCGGGTCGTCGAACAGTTCGTGGTCGACCTCTTCGTTATTGGCCCGGCCCATTCCAAAGCTGACTTTGGCGAAGACGTCGTCCATGATCGACCGGATCTTCTGCCGGACATCTTCGGCCCGGGCGTCGGTGAGCACCGCTTTGTTTCCGCAGGCGATGTCGTATCCGACCCCGCTGGGTGAAACAAGTTCATGGTAGGCCACAACCCCTCCGATAGGCACGCCATAGCCCACGTGGTGGTCGCCCATCAAGGCGGTATGGGCCGCGCCCGTTTCGCGGGCGTTTTTGATCTGCGCAACTGCGCCCGGGTCTGGAGGCCCGAAGACAGGGATATTTTCAATGATTTGCATGGTTTTCTCGCGATGGATTAAGTGAAAAAACCTGGCGGACATCTGCCCGCCAGGCCCATCCGGATTGGTACCGGCCCAGATTATGGGCAGGACGTCGGCGGGGGCGGGGGCCCGTCTTGTTGCCGGGGCAGCAGGATGTTGCTGGGGAACGAGACCGTCCCGCCGGGAATGAGGGTCGGCAGGCTCAGCAAGCAGGCATTCCCGGTCACGGCGTAGTTCGACCCTTGGTATTTGATTGCGGCAAAGTAGGCGACAGGCACGGAACTGGGCTTGAGTTTGATGCGGTTGGCGCCGTTGCCCACCGTTCCGTCAAAGTTCCCGTTGCTGTCCGTGAGCGCGGCACCGACCAGGTTGTTGCCGTTATCGACGAATTCGACTTGGATGCCCGCAACCGGCACATTGGAGTTGTTGGCCAAGATTTTGCCTTTCACATGGGTTCCCGTCGAGGGCGACACATAGATATCTTGGTTGAGGGTTTTGCTTTGCCCGGAAACATTGGCCACGCCGGTGACGGTGACGTACCCTTGCGGGTCGCTAGTGACCGAGAGCCCGCCAACCGAATTAATCGTTGCATGGCCGTTGGCGTTGGTCAACGACCACGCGGCCCCGGTGATCACCGTGCGCCGGCCGACAACATCGTAGTTGACGAACTGAACCGAAATGGAATCGCCGACCGAGAGGTTGAGCGGGTCGACCCGGGTGAAGCCGCGGAAGAATTCAAGGTATTGCCCGGGCGCAGGGGTTCCATTGCCGAAACCGCCGCTGGTGCTGCCGGAGGAACTGATCCCTCCCCCGCCCCCGCCGCATCCAAGGATGATGGCAAGAGCAACAAAGGCCGAAACCCATTTGATCGTCGTAAGAGTGTCTTTTTTCACTGGTTATCCTGGTTGTTTGATTGCAAATCTGTGGTGAATGTGTCGGGGATCAGCTCGGCCAGCGTGGCGCTCCGCCGGTTTCCTTGTTCATCGACGAGCCAGATTGTGACTTGTTCCGGCTGGCTGGTGAATTCCGCCAGGGTCTGCCGGCACATTCCGCATGGCGACCCGCCGTCCCGGGTGGCGATCGCCACTTCGGTGACCTTTCGGCACCCAGCTGCGATCATCGCTCCGATGGCCACCCGTTCCGCGCACATCGTGAGTCCAAAACTGATGTTCTCCACGTTGCACCCGGTGTAGATGGCTCCGTCCGAGCCGAGCACGGCCGCTCCCACGGGATAGACGGAGTAGGGCGCGTAGGCGTTCGTCCGGACTGTTTGGGCGGCTTCGATCAGGGATTCAGTCTTGGGCATGTGGGGCTATTGTAGCAACTCGAAGACCATCGGTGAATCAATTCCTCATTACATCGACTAGCGTCTTACCAGCAGTCGGCCAGAACTGTCGATATATTCGATGCTATGCTCTTTCATACCGCAACGCACTTTAAAAAGAATTGGGACTCCCAAAATCTGTTGATGCACAGATTCTATGGTACAAGGAGGTGCAAAATCTGCTGTCGAAACGCCACTACTAAAAGTCACCAACATCATATCGTCTTTGGACAATTTAGCTAAGAAATTTTGTACTCGCAATGTTGCAGTTTCGCGCAAAGCGGCGTAGCGGCGCCCATACCATACACAGAAGCAAGTCAACAAGACGAGAACTAGCAAAGTCAACCAAATTCTTCTTTGTTGTAGATTCATGCGATGATTGGGGTGAATATCCTACAATCAGCGTCCAGCCACATCGCGATGCTCGCTACACGCAATTTTTCGCAGGCACAGCGTATTATTGTGCGCCCATGCCCGTAGCACGTGCCACCTGCAAAATAATTTGGCTCTCTAATGTGGCTGGCCCAATCACCGATACAATTGCAGGCCATGCTGGCTACACTGCAGTCGAGTTGTTCTGAACTGCACGTCGTTCCAGGGTCAGCTTTCATCGCACAAGCCCAATCGTCACAGCCTCTGTTATTGTTTACAGTGGCGTAAACATGATCTGGGTATATATCTGAGTCACATGATTTGTTCGGATTTGCCGTTTGAATACAAAATAGTGCATGGGTAGCAATTATGTTTCCTCCGAAACCGTGCCGTACACACGTGGTGATTTTACATTTGCCATGTTGCTTTGCACTTGGCGCTGTCCCGCTGGGATCCACCGCATTGGTGACTCTGCCTTCGACGTATTGGTACGGCTTCTGCCCTGGCCAAAGCGGGTCTACGGCTCCCCAGTTGCCAGAGAGGGCCGAAAGCCATCTCATGCGGACATAGGAGGCGAAGAAGGCGAGCCCGGTGGCGTAGTAGCCCACGGCCCCGGCGAAGGTGAACGGTGTAACCGAACTGCCCACGTGCGAGGAAAGCTGGCCGTACGGCGTGTACTCGTAGCTGTCTGTCACGCCCGAGGCATCGAGCAGGAACATAGTGTTGCCCACATCGTCGTGCACATACGTGCGAACCTGACCGTTCCGGTCTTCTTGGACGATCTGGCCGCCGAAGTTCGAGTATAAAACGCTCGCCATCTCAACAGTCCTCCTTCAAGTTGTCCGCACCGTAAGTGTACGTGTTTCAGAACAAGAAAACAAAACTACTAACAAATCCTTAACCTACTTTAGCCGAGCCACTGTCGCCCCGTAGCCGCCTTCCGAATCCTCGGCATCCCCAAACCCCACCACTTGCGAATGGCGACGCAGCAGGTCGCGGGTGAGCTTGCGCAGGATGCCATCCCCTTTGCCGTGGACGATCCTGATTTCATCGATCCCGGCCACCAAAGCGTCGTCCAAAAACTTGTCGAGGGCTTCTTGGGCTTCTTCCGCCCTCATTTGCCGCAGGTGGATTTCTCGCCGCAGGGTTTGGGCCTTTTCCAGTCGCATCCGGCCGATGGCCCGGGAGGGGCCCTTGGCTTTGACCGGCGCGGGCACCGGTTTTTCCAGCGGCACGATCTGCTTCAAGTCCACATCCATTTTCAGGGCCCCGGCAAGCACTTTGACTTTCCCTCCTTTGGGGTCTTCAAGCAGGATCCCGGTGAGGTTCAGGTTTTTGACTTTGACTTTGACCCCTTTGGCCAGGGCGATCCCCCGGTCTTCGTGCTTCTCCTCCGGACGGACTTCCCGGCTGAGTTCCCCCGCCGCGGAGTTAAGTTCCCGGAGCCGTTGGCGGGCGCGATCGATCCCGGCTTGGCTGCCGTCCCGTTTGACTTCTTCAAACACGCTTTCGGCCTCGATCCGGATTTGGCGGAGCAACTCGTCCAGCTCCTGGCTGGCCCTTTCGCCGACCCGCCGCCGGGCCGCCTCGGCCTGTTCGATTTTCCGTTCGGCCTCCTCCTCCACCCGCTTGAGTCGCGCGGTGAGCTTGTCGGCCTCGCTCTGGGCTTTTTGTGCCCGCCTTTGGGCCTGCTCAAGTTGCTCGATCATTTTGCTGAGGTTGCGCTCTTGGTCGCTAAACCCGGTTTCCGCCGCCGCGATCACCTCTTTGGGGATGCCATACCGCTCGGCGATCTTGAAGGCGTGGCTGCTCCCCGGGGTCCCCGCCAGGAACCGGTAGGTCGGGGCTAGGGATTTGAGGTCGAACTCCATGCTCGCATTGACGAGTTTCGGGTGATCGCTGGCAAACATTTTGAGTTCGCCATAGTGCGTGCTGGCCATGACCACTGCCTGCTTGTCCAAAAACGCATCCAAAAGGGCCATGGCCAAGGCGGCCCCTTCATCGGGGTCGGTGCCGGCACCGACTTCGTCCATCAGCACCAGGGCACCCGGCCGCACCTGGGCCAAAGCACGGGAGATGTTTTTGATGTGTCCACTGAATGTGGACAGGCTCTGCTCCAAGGATTGCTCATCGCCGATATCGGCCCATATCTGGGTGACCGGCCCGATTTGGGCAACCTGGGCGGGGAGCATCATGCCGCTCTGGGCCATGGCGGCAAACAATCCGACGGTCTTGATGGCTATCGTCTTGCCGCCGGTGTTCGGCCCAGTGATGAGGATGCTCGGTTCGCCCAAACCCAACTTAAGGCTGAGCGGAACGGCAGAGGCCGCATCCAACAACGGGTGTCGGCCTTGGACGATCCGCACCCCGCAGCCCTCGACGATCTCGGCCAAGCACCCTTTCTGGCCGGTTCCAAGCCGTACCATCCCGAACAGAAGGTCGAATCGCGACGCCTCGGCCAGGGCGATTCCAAATTCTTGGGAACGCAATCCAACTTCGCCGGAAATCTCTTTAAGAATCCGTTGGATCTCGGCTTTTTCTGCCGCCTCCGCGGCCCGGAGTTGGTTCCCAAGCTCAACAACCGGCTCCGGCTCCAAATAGACGGTTCCGCCGCTCCCGCTGGTGTCGTGGACGATCCCTTTGATCTTGCCTTTGTGTTCGGCCTTGAGCGGGATGACGTAGCGGCCGTTCCGCTGTGTGTAAACCGTGTCGGACAAATAGTCGCGGCTTGGGCCGGAGACGTAGGATTGGATTTTTTCCAGGATCCGCTTGTTTGCCTTGGCCTTGTTGCCCCGGGCGGTCGCCAAGGTGGGGCTGGCCTCGTCCAAAACTTCGCCATCTAGGTCAAAACAGCGCTCCAGTTTGGCCCCCAACGATCCGAGGTCGGGCATGAACTCGGCATTGCCCCGCAGATGCGGGATTTCCCCACCGAACCCGAGGATGGCTTTGCGGGCTCGGTCGGCCACCCGCATGCTCTGGCCGATCTTGGCCAGGGTTGCCCCATCCAATATGGCCCCCTTTGCGGCGAGCGAAGCCATTTCGCCGATATCGTGGAGCCCGGACATGTCGGGGAATCCCGTGTCGTAAAACCTCAAGGCATCGGCAGTGAGGCTTTGGCGAGATACGACCTCGCCGCGTTCGTGGCTGGGGAGTAGCCCCAAGGCAAGGGCGGCACCGAGCGGCGATTCGCACTCGGCCGCAAGTTGCCCGCGGACTCTCTCCCATTCCAGCACCAAAAGCGCGTGGGTCATGCCCTATTGTGGCCCTTCCCCAACTTTCGGCCATGACTGGCTGGTTCCGCCAATCTGGGCAAGCGATCGCCAGGCCCGCAAAACTGTGCACGGGCACCATCCGTCACAATCTCAAGCATGACCGCCGCCTTAGCCCTGCTGTTTGCCGCGCAGACCGCCACATTGGCCCCGACTGACGACGTTTGGGTCTACCACTTTGCCCCGGATCAAACCAGCGATCCATTTCTGAGGTGTTGGGGTGCCGAAGGGCTTTCCTCCGCCGATCCAAACATCGGCGACGCCGGGTCATGGTCGGCGATGAAGTTTGATGTTTCCAAGCTGCCGTCCGGCAAATTGCTCGGGACGACGTTGACCCTCTACTTTGTGCCCAACCCCAACATTGACCCGGAAATCGGGAAGAAGTATCCCCTTGAAGTCAGGAGCACCTCCGCTGAGTTTGAGGAAGAGAATTTCAGCTTCGAAGGGGCCGAGAAAATCCGACCCAAGGCCGATAAGGCGTTTTTGCTCGCAACAAAGCCCATCGAGTTCTATGCCAATGCCACCGAGCCGGTCAAAGTCGAAATCGACCTCGGTGGTTCAGAGGGCAAATTCATGGCGGCCCTGCAACAAGCCCGCAAATCGCCCAAGCACGAACTCGGCCTTGCTTTCACGACTGCTCTCACGCCCGACGAGGCCGGGGAAAGCATGATCTACAAGTTCTACAGCCGCAACAGTGAAAAAGCGACCCAACCAGTTCTGACCCTGAAATTTGAGTAGCCTGATCCGGTTGGGTTCGGATCAACCGAGGTCGAATTCCGACCCCCCCAAATCTTCTGGAACTGGGGATTGGGTTCGACCCGTCAAACGGTTGGTGAACCGGCCCAGCCGGTCGGAGAATTCGTCAAAGATCAAATAGGAGCAAGGGATAACCAAAAGGGTGAGGAACGTTGAAAGCAGCGTCCCCCCAATGATCGTGATCCCAATGGTCTCCCGGAACTCGGATCCGCGCCCAATGGCCAAAGCTACCGGCAGCATCCCTGCCACCAAAGCGATCGTCGTCATCATGATCGGCCGGATACGGGTTCCGCCTGATTCCACCAAGGCTTCAAACCGATCCACTCCCCTTGAGCGCAACGTATTGGCATAGTCCACCAAAAGGATGGCGTTTTTGCCGACGAGCCCGACCAGGGCGATGATCCCGATAAACCCGACGATGTTCAATGCCTTATCCGTGATGACCAGGGCCAGCAACGCCCCCACCATCGCTTGCGGCTGAGCGAGCTGGATGATGAACGGGTAGAGGATGTTGTTGAACAGGGACGCCAAGATCATATAGACCAAGACGAGCCCGAGCCCGAGGGCACCGAACAGGTAAACGGTTTCCCGTTGTTGGGCGTCGGCCTGGCCCAAGGCGCGCACGGAAACGCCGTCTGGGAGCAGTTTTTCTTTGGCGATCCAGGTATCGATCTGGGCTTGGACGGATCCCGCCGCATATCCGGGGAGCAATTCGGCATTGACCTGGATGACCTCTTCCCGGTCGCGCCGTTCGACTTTGTCGACGCTCTTGCCTTCGGTGATGTTGGCGACTTCGCTGAGGAAGATCGGGTTGCCCTGCTTGAAGGTCACGGGAATGGATCCCAGGAGTTCAGGGTTGTTCCGGTCTTGTAAGTCAAGCATGACGCGGATGTCGTACTCCTGCCCGTTCACCCGGAACTTGGCGGTGTTGTCTCCTTCGTAAAGGGTGCGGATGGCCCCGCCGAGCTGCTGGACAGAAACGTTGGCCGCAGCCATCCTGGCCCGGTCGGGCACCGCCCTGAGCTCGGGCTTACCCGGCTTGCTGGAGGTTTCTGGCGAGATGACCCCGGGGATCGCCCCACCCGCCAAGCCGTCACGGATCTTTTGCGCGGTTTGCTGGAGCAGAACCCGGTCGTTAGATTTGAGCGCCAGCTGGATGGCCGCACCAAACCCAAACCCACCCGCCGCCGTCACATTGACCTTGGCCCCCGGGATCCGACCGACTTGGGGGATGAGGTCGGCAACAACGTCTTGGGCGGTCACCGAAATGGGGCGTTGTTTGCCCTCGTGCTTGACCCAAGGCATCATTTTGTCCAGCAGCGCCTCTTTCTCCCTCAGCGTCGCCGTGATCTGCGCATATTGCGTGCCGCTGACCCCGGCGGCGAATCCTGAGGATTGTCGGCCAAGTTGGCTGACCGTGAACTCAACCTGAGGGTGGGCCATAACGATTTTTTCGATCTCGGCAACCTTTTCCTGGGTGCGCTCCAGCGAAGACCCGGCCGGGAGTTCGACGTTGATCTGCACTTGGCCGCCATCGCTCTCCGGTGCGAATTGGAACTTGAAGACCGATTCCTTCTTCCAGGCTCCGAACACCTGGCCGATCAACGGGGCGGCAACGAAGAGGGCGACAAAACCGGCGATCCCGAGCAATATCGAGAATTTCGGTTTCTTGGTTGCAACCCAGTTCCCGGCGAAGATCAACAAACCAAGCACCGACACCATGGTGATGATGCGCGTACTACTTTGGAAGGCCGCTGCCGGCGTGGGGGCAAACCCACCGCCAATGAAATTGAACGTCGCGATCAGTACGGCGAACCCACCGCCAAAGAAGTACCACTTGTGGTTGAGGCTGAACCGGAGAACCCGCCGGTAAGACTCCGCAAACCGCTCGAACGAATGCTCAAACCAAGCGGCAAACCGGCCGTTCGGTTCTTCCCAGTTCTCGCCTTGCCGGTACCAGCGGGCGGCCAGCATCGGCGTAACGGTGAACGAGACGAACAGCGAGAACATGACCGCGATCGCATAGCCAATGCCGAGAGGGCGGAAGAACTGCCCGACGATCCCGCCCATGAAGCCGATGGGCAAGAAAACAACGACGTCGGCCATGGTGATTGCGATGGCCGCCAAGCCGATTTCGGCGCGGCCGTTGATCGCCGCCTCGACGGGGCTCTCTCCCATCTTGAGGTGGCGGTACACGTTTTCGATGACGACGATCGAGTCGTCGACCAAAACCCCGATCGCCAAACTCAAAGCCAGCATCGAGAGGTTGTTGATCGTGAATCCGAACACCCACAGCGCAATGAGGGTTGCAAACAAACACACCGGGATCGCGATGCTAACGATCAGGGTTCCCCGCAAATTATGCAAAAAGAGCCAGATGACCGCACCAACCAGAAAGATGCCGAAGAAGATGGCGATGTTCAGGTCGAGGAGGCTCTCTTCAATGGTTTTGGACGTGTCTTGGGTAATGGTGAAGCTGACGCCGTATTGCTTCCCAAGTTGGTCGAGCAGGCTGATTGGCTTTTTGTTTGCGTCCAGGTAGAGGTCGTTGGGCCGGGCGATGGCCTTGCTGATTTCGACCGCGTTGCCTTGCTGCGACTTTTGGATGATGAGGACGACCGAATCTTTGCCGTCGACCCGGCTCGTTTGTCGACGCTCGATATTGCTGTCGGTGACGGTTGCGATGTCGCCTAAACGGACAGTTTTGTTGTTCCCGGGATCTTGCTGGTCGCTGATCGTCAGGTACATGTCGGCGAGCTCTTCCACCGAATTGAACTCACCAAGGACGCGGACGGAATACTCCTCTTGGCCGCTGAGGATGCGCCCCGCCGGAATGTTGAGGGCGGCCCCGGCCACGGCCGCTTGGACATCGGCCACGCCGACCCCATAGCGGAGGAGGGCATCGCGCTTTAATTGCACTTGAAGTTCCCGTTCCTCACCTCCAAGCACCGTGATTGCCGCAACCCCTTTTGTCCGGGCGAGTCGGTCTTTCAGCGTGTTATCGGCAAGGTCGCGGAGCTGGCGGTTGCTGAGCGAGTCGCTCTTGAGAGCCAAGGTGAGGACTGGGTCGCTGCCCGTGTCAAGCTTGTCGACAACGGGGCGCTCGGCATCCCGGGGCAATTCCCCCAAAACCGAGTCCACCTTGGTCCGAACGTCGTTGAGCGCGACGTTCATATCGGACCCGATCTCGAAGTTAACAACGACCACCGAAACCCCTTCTTGGCTGGAGGAGGTCACTTCCCTGACGTTGGCGATTCCGGTGACCGCATCCTCGATTTTCTTGGAGATGAGCGAGTTCGTTTCGTCCGGTCCCGCCCCCGGGTAAACCGTGGAAATGGTGACCACGCCAAAGTTGACATCCGGGTTGAGCTCGACCCGCATGCTGTTGTAAGCGATCCATCCCATCATGACCGCGGCCAGCATCAACATGAAAATGAAGATCGGCCGCGTGATTGCGGTCTTGGTCAAGCCCATCCGTTATCTGCCTTCTTGTTTGTCGCTTGCCGGTTCCTTGACGGGACTGCTTTCGTTAATAACGACATTGGCCCCGTTAAAAATGGTGCCGAGCCCGACCGAGACAACCCTGTCTCCCGTGTTGAGGCCGGTCACGACCGCCGACCCCTTGTCGATCTTCACCAGTTCAATTTGGGTTTTGTGGGCGACGAGCGCCGACTTCCCATCCTTGACTTCATCTTTGACCAGATAGACACTCGTGGATTCGCCGTCCCGGACAAGCACCGTGGAAGGCAAGACGGCGACGTCTTTGATCATGCCGAGCTGCAGGCTTCCCCGGACGAACATCCCGGGTTTAACGCGTCCGGCGGATTCTTCGATGGAAACCCTAACCGTGAAGAGCCGGCCCAGATTGCTGGCCAGCGGGCTGACCGAAACGACCTTCCCGCTGAGCGCGATATCCCCCAGCGCGTCGATGGCCGCCGCGACGGGCATCCCCGGTTGGATCTGCGCGATGTCGCGCTCGGGAACCTCGGCTTCAAAGAATATGCCGTTTGTTCCGATCAACCTTGCAATCGGCACCCCGGGCGAAACCAGCGTCCCGGCCAAGAGCGGCTTCCCACTGACTTTTCCGGACATCGGAGCGCGGATGGTGAGGTCTTCGATGGCGATCTGCGCTAGCCGAACGGAATCGCGGGCGGCATCGAGTTGGGCGCGGGCCGCATCAACCCGGTCTTGGGAGGCAGGATCCAGCTTTTGGTTGGCTTTGTCTAGCCGTAGTTGTTCCTGGGCCTGGCGGAGGGCTTCCTTGGCTTGGGTGATGTCTTCCGGCCTTGTCGCCTCCAAAATCAAGTTGTACTGTTCAACGGCATTGGTGTAGGCGGCCTGGGCATTGTCGAACCGGTTCTGGTCTGCTTCCAGCTGGGCGGTCGAGATCGCCCCCTCTTTCTCCAGCCGTTTGGACCGCTCCAAGGTTTTTCGGGCCAATTCCAAGTCGCTTTTGGCCCGGTCGACGTTAGATTTGGCTTGCGCCTTTTCTTCTGACCTGGCTCCGGCGATCGCTTTGTCCAAAGCAGCTTGGGCAGACCGCACCCTTGCCTCGCTGGCGCGGACGGCGGCAGAGCTCCGTTCGGGGGCCACCTGGGCGTCACGCTGGGCTTGCCGGAGGGATGCGGAAGCCGCCGATTGGTTGGCCAGGGCTTGGCTGAGCCGGGCTTGAGCTTCGCGACCTTCCTGGACGGCAACAACCTGCCCAGCAGAGACTGTTGAGCCTTCCCGAACATAGACCGCGGCAAGCCTCCCGGGAGCCTTGACGGAAATCTGGACGTCGTCGTCGGTCACCACCTGGCCCGTGAGTTCGAGGGTGCGGGCAACGGTCGTCTCCGCAACCGTCAAAACCTCGACCGGAACCGAAGGGTCGGTGACAATCTCTTCAACCTTCTTGGCCTGTTGCTGGCCTTGCCGGTCCACACATCCGCCAATGGCGAGGAAGGCAAGGAAAGCAAATCCGATCAAAAGGGATTTTTTCATTGACCCACCTCCCCGGCAGGTTGCGCGGCCGGGCTGGCCGGTGGCGGTGGCAGGTTCTTCAAGTCATCGGTTCCAACGGCCCTTTGCAGGGAAGCGTAAGCCGCCCGGAGCTGGAAAGCCGCCGTCGCTTGGGAGGCTTCGGCCGCCGTCAGGTCGGCCTGCGAGGTGATGACATCCAAAAGGATGCCGACTTCTTCGTCGTACCTCAGTTGGGCGAGCCGCAAGGCTTCTTCTGCCAAGTTGCGGTTTTCGACCGCGGTGGCATAAGCGGCAAGGGCCGTTTCAAATTGGGTCACGGCGATGCGGACTTCAAATGCCACGCCGAGCTGCGCCTGTTGGAGCAGGATTTTTGCCCGCTCTTCTTGCTCCCGAGCCCTTTGCGTATTGGCTCGGACGGCCCCCCCGGTGACGATGGGGACGGAAAGGGTCGCGCTCGCGGTGGTTTGGCTTTCCGGCTGGCCGAATCCGGGGTCGATCGTCTGCGTGTGCCCAGCCTGCAACGTGAGTGTTGGCAGGGCGGCCCGTTGTTCTGCCTCCCTGATCTTTGTGAGCGAAATCACGACCGCCTCGGCCTGGAGCAATTCTGGCCGGTTGGCCAGAGAACCGCGCACGTAGACAGAAATGTCCTCGAGCCCGCTCTCAAACTCGGTCGTGGCGACCGGGTCGTAGTCGGTGTCGACTGGCCGGGCCAGAAGATTGTTGAGATCCTGTTTCGCTACTTCGAACCCGCCCTTGGCCTGAACCAGGTCTTGTTCTGCCTTTTTGAGGTCGGCCTGCAATCGCAACACATCGAATTTGGGGATGGCCTTGTTGTCGAATCGGATCTGCGCCTTGTCCAACCTTTCTTTTGCTGCCGCTACTGCCGAAGTCCGGATCTGCACCAATTCCTTGGCTTGCAAAGCGGCAAAGAACTTGGACTTCACCTGGGCTCGCAGATCGTTGAGAGCGGTCTGCTTGGCGTATTCGCTAATTTTCACCCCGATTCCGGAGGCATCCGCGCGCAAGGTGTTGACTTTCGAGATGTCGATGATCTGCCTGACCGAAAGGCTGATTGAGTTGGACGTGTTCTGGCCGTTTTGGCCAAATCCGCCCGGCGTGTGGGCCTCCGACCAAAAGGAAGTTCCGCTCAATGTGGCGGTCGGACCAAGCGCGGCGTCGGCCACCATCTTGTTCGCCTTGGCTTCGGCAATGTCGCTTTGGGCCAGCCGGATCGCAAAGGCGTCTTGGCCGGCAATCGCGAGCGCTTCGTCAAGGGTCAGCTCGGGCTTTTGTTGCGCACCCGCCAAACTGACCGCGATTCCCAGATACAGACCGATCATCGTTCCTCACCTTCCTCCGGCGCGACAACCGGTACCGATTCCGATTCCAGCCGCGCCAATTTCACCTTGATGTCCTCAAGGAATTCGTTCATCACGCTAAAAGAGCAAACCACAAGCCCGGGGTGGACGGGGTCACGCATCACCAACAATTTGTCGCCAGGATGGATCCCCAATTCAGCCCTTGCTCCGGCCGGGATGACAATTTGGCCGCGTTCGCCAACCGTCACCGACCCATAAAAGCACTCGTCGAAGTTCGCCCCCATTGCTTGCGGAGTCTATATATCATATTTTTCACACAGTAGGCCCTCCCGTCGAAAATAATGTTATCGTAACCGTAGCAGCCTGAGCTCGGGGCCCACTACAATGGCAATACGATGTTTCCCACGGCAACCGTTGCACCAATTCCGCAAGATGGCGGGCCGGATCTTGTTCTGCCCATCCAGAACACCCGGGGGATCAACCAAGCCTACTTGCGTCCCACCCCCTCGGGGCCGTTGCTTGGGGATGGCGTCGCCCGCAGCGAATGGATCCTCTTGGTAGAGAACGAATTCAGATCCGCCTTTACAGCGCAAGAGGACGCAGAGTTCTGGCGGTTGGTGTTCACCCGCCGGTTCGGGGTGCCTGGCGGCGAGTGGGCGGTCACGCTACCCCTCATCAATAGCGGCGGGGGCGTGATGGATCCCTTCATCGCCTGGTGGCACCGGTCGGTGGCCCACCACACGGTTCCGGGCCAGGAATCGGCTCCACGAGGGAGGTTTTTCTACCGACTTGCAGATGGCACGCCAATCTCATCAGGCACCGGGATCGGGGACCTCAAGTTCGAATATTCCTTCCGCGTTCCGGGCCAACCCCGGCTCAGCCTCAAACTCCCGACCGGGAATCCCAGTTACCTCTTTGGCAGCGGGGGCGTTGACCTGGCCTTGAGTGCAGAAAACACATGGCGCTTTTGGCCAGCATATTCGTTCACCGCACATGCCGGGGTGGTTTATCAGTCTCCTAGCACCCTGTGGTCCCGGACAAGGCCATGGGCACCGGTTTACACCTTGGCTCTGGCCTATGAGCCGTGGGAACGCCAGTCATTCGTGCTGCAACTCTCGGCCGAAGGCTCCCCAATCGACAACCGGCAGCCGTATCTGGATCAAACCAACCGGATTATCACGCTCGCCTACTCAAAGGCGGTCAAGGAGGGCGTGTGGACGTTCTGGGTCAGCGAGGACGGCGATATCGGCCAGTTGAACCTCAATCAAAACGTCAATGTCGGGGCCGATTTCACAATTGGCATCCGGTTCACCCAAAAAAGATGAGGGCAACCGGCCGGTTGCCCTCATCACATGCCGCAACCGGAATTATTCGCCCGATTCTTCGTTGCGCGGTGCGCGATCTTCGCGGCCTTCCCGGCCCTCGCGCCCTTCCCGGCCCTCACCCATGGTCCGGCGGCGAGGCCCGGCGTCGACTGCGTCCCGCACGACGAACGGCAGGAGCGCCATTTCTCGGGCGCTTTTGATTGCGTTCGAGATCATGCGTTGTTGCTTGGCCGTGTTCCCGGTTTGCCTCGAAGGCAGGATCTTGCCGCGTTCGCTGACAAACCGTTGCAGGGTGGCGATGTCTTTATAGTCGACCGATTCGATCTTGTTCAGCGTCAGGTAGCTGACCTTGCGGCGCCGGCGGGGGCGCGCGCGGCCGTCACTCCGGCCTTCCGACATATCCACAGCCATCTTGTCTGCGGCGCCGTCAAAATTGTCCTGTTCGAATTCACTCATGGGATTGGTCTTTCTCCCCCACATGGCGGGGGGCGAACGCCTATTATGCCATAGCGGGCGGCAATTTCCGGTCGGGACCCGCCGGTTCAAATTGCCAGCCAGCAAGAATGCGCCGGCAAAATCCCCCGAATTGCGCTTCCCCCGCATTGGTGAGGGCATTGCGGCTGGCGATCTCCGGGAATACAAGAGATAACCCCTCCGCAGGGAGGGGCAGCCAGACAGCCCAACGACCAGGGAGACGCCCTCCTCTTCTGGTCAGAGCAACCCTCCAGCCCAAGGGCCGGCCTTCCCAGCCGGCCCCGAATTTTTTATGGCGCGACGCTCAGCCAGTCGTCCCAATCGGTGTCTTGGGAAAAGTGCAGCTGCTGGTAATCGGTCTTGTAGGCGGCAAAGGCTCCCGCGCTCGAAAAATCGATGGCGAGCCCATGGCTGTTGGGCGATTGTCCGTTGTGGTATTCGCTGACTATCGCCTGCGCGATGGCCGCCCGGACATTGGCACTAGCCGTCCGCACCGAAGACGGGAACGTCAGATCCGCTTCGATGCGCAGGCAGACGTCGACGATGTCGCGATAGACCCGGCTGGGGGTCGGTGAATAGCTCTGCGCGTTGTTCCGGATCGCCTGGATTTGCGCTGCGGTGGCGGGTTGAGCATTTTGGAGTTCTTGGGAGAGAGTTCCCAGGGCCGTTGCGACCGCCCCAAGCTTGCTCGATTCCAAAACGCTTTGCGTGATCTTCCGGAATTCATACAGCCCGCCGGGTTGGGATTGCTCCTGCATCCCCTGGACAAAGGCATCCGCCAGGGTCGCGGTCGGGGCGGTCGGGTTGGCGGCAAAATTGTCGAAGATCAGGTGGTAGGGATACCCTTCGCCCGGCGGGCTTTCTTCGCTCCCAACCACGTAATCGGCAAAGTTCCTGACTTCATAGGCGACTTCCATCATTTGCATCAGGCTTGCATCCCAGGCGATGATATCGAAGTGGTGTCCCGCCAGGGCCTGGTCGGTCTGCCAACTTTTGATCGACGTCCCATATTGGTCGTCGTAGCTGAACGCCCGGCCTTGGTCGTCGTCGCCCGAGCGCTTCCACCCGTTGCCGTGGTTCCAAAGGATAACGCAATAGCGGTCGGCCGGATAGTTGGCCACACCCCAATCAAGAAAGTCTTTGAGTGTTTGGGGGTTGCCCATATCCAAGGCATTACCAAAGGAGTCCGTCAGGTTGTTCTGAACGACCGTGCTCGCGATGGCGGAGGTGTTATCGGGCTTGACCAAATAGCGCCGAACCCCGTCAAAAGACGATCCGGCAAAGGCGCTCTTCGACTGCTTCCATTGCACCACGAACCGCACATCGGGATTGCCCGCCACCTGCTCCATTTGGTTCATGTTCAGGGTGCTGTAAGTGTAAAGGTCGTTGGCGGCGTTCAGGTAAACCAAAATGGTCCACTTGGTGCGCTGCGTGGTTGTTGGAGTCACATCGACCGATGCCGCCCCGCTGAGCGAGGTGCTGGCCGATTGGGCGACAACCGTCCCGTTCCCGACAGAGGCGGCGGTGAATTTGCCCGCCGCCGAAACAGTTCCGATGCCGCTACCCACGGACCAGGTGATATCCGAAACGGGCAAGAACACGGCGCTTTGGCCAGACCATCCGGTCGCCACAAATTGGGCAAGGGCTCCCTGGGGCATCGAAAAGGGCGTCGGGTTGACCCCGAGAGAGGTTGGGGCAACCCCATATTGGGTCTGGGCGGTTGCGGCGGTGGCACCCGGGCTTGCGGCGCAAAGGTCGACGATCTGGCTGGATTCGCCAAGGACAGTCCCCGACGCATTGGCAGCACTGTAAATGGTCGCTTTGAGAATCAAAGTGCCCGCCGTGACGTTGGTCATGCTGATCGAGCTGGTCAGCGCGCCAGACCGGTTGACCGAATCGGAACGGACAGTGAACCCGTCGCCATCGATGAGTCGGATGACTTGGCTTGCGCCGGCCGGCGCAGACCCCCAGACCGTGTTGTATTGGACACTGCCGAAAACGGTGGAGACCGGGCACTGCCCGGGGGCGCGCCCAAAGCTAGAGGTAGCCCCGCCCCCGCCACCGCCGCATCCCAAGATGATGCCAATGGCGATGAAGGCCAGGGCATAAGCTGCCGATCGGATCCAACTCTCGCGGTTCACTGACTTGCTGACGCTCCGCAGAGGGATTTCGTTCTGGACCTGCCTCAAGGCTTGGGGCCCCTCCGCCGAAGATTGGGAAAGGCGGCAATTGTGGAAAGGCTCATCGACACGATTTTAGTTTGGCGGATGCACCCCATCGATTCGCCGCAAGAAGCAGAACTCCGGGCCCGGATCGTCGAGAAAATCACCCAATTGGAATCCGCAGAACGGGAAGCCACGGTCCTCAAGCGGATCGGAACCGCCTTCCGGCTGCACCACAGCGTTGGACCATCGGTCATCCAGGCGGCGCATTCGATCCGCGGAGCGATGAACTTGGTCATGGTGAGGGTTTGGCTCCGCCAAAACAACAAACTGGTCCCGATCGCAACGGCCCAAGACCGCCCCGGCCGGCACAACATCCCAATTCACGGCCAGCTTGAAGCCGATTCGAACTTGGCGACCTGGGAGGTGTGGGAAGCGTGCTTCCGCGCGCTGATCCCTTTGCAAGTTGGCAACCACAAACTCGGGTATCTCGAACTGTTTGCTGGCCGCGAAATGGAATCCTTCCTTCTGGAACGGGAGCTGCACCTGACCATCGGCGAACAACTTGCGCTTGTGTTGGATTCCGCCCTCATGTTCGAGAGCACGGAATCCCAGGCGACGACCGACCCGCTCACAGGGCTCTGCAATCACCGGACGTTGCAAGAGTTTTTGGCCGACCAGTGTGCAGACATCAAGCTCCACCGGAACCGGGTCGGGGTGGTGATGGTGGACGTCGACCATTTTCGGCAGTTCAACGAAACTTATGGCCACGATGCCGGCGACGAGGTGCTGGTGAACGTGGCCAGGGCCCTCCACCGAGCCGTCGGGGAAAAGGGGATGGCCGCCCGCTACGGCGGCGAAGAGTTCACGCTGATCCTCCCGGATGCCGATGCGCAACTCACGGACATCGTTGCCCAGTCGGCGCTGGACCACATCCGGAAAGTGGTGTTCACCCCCCCAGGCGGAGAGCCGAAGGCGATCACCGCCTCGCTTGGGTATGCGAGCGGGCCGCGGGACGGCTCGACGCCAGAAAGGCTGCTCAAGGTGGCCGACATGGCGCTCTACGCCAGCAAGCACAATGGACGGAATCAGGTTTCTGGCCCGGAAAAAATCCCCGCTGAGCAGCTTCGCGCGGCGTAGGCAGGCGGCAAATGGCCCAAAAGGACCCGATCTCGTTGCCAAGACCCGACATCCCTTGCCTCACTGGCGGTGGGCCTGCCATAATTTCCCTCCGCGACTTCGTGTTTGGGGCGTTTTGGCCCTAAAGGATTCGGACCATGTACGCAATTGTCAAAACGGGTGGAAAGCAGTTCAAGGCTGCCAAAGATGAGACCATCGTCGTCGAAAAGCTGGAAGGCGAAGCGGGCGATACGGTCGAGCTGTCAGAAGTCGTGATGTTGTGCGACGGGGACAAAGTCACCGTGGGCAGCCCGTTCGTCAAGGGGGCAAAAGTCACCGCGACGATCGTCCGGCAAGGCAAAGCCAAGAAGATCGAGGCGTTCAACTACAAACCTAAAAAGAATGTCCGCAAACGCTGGGGCCACCGGCAACCGCAAACCACCCTGCGCATCACCGCAGTTAACGGAGGCAAATAACAGATGGCACATAAGAAAGGTCAAGGCTCGTCCAAGAACGGCCGCGATTCCAACTCCAACCGCTTGGGCGTCAAGCGCTTTGGCGGCGAAGTCGTCAAGCCGGGCATGATCATCGTCCGCCAGCGCGGCACCAAGTTCCACAAAGGCGCCAACGTCGGCATGGGCAACGACCACACCCTGTTCGCCCTCATCGACGGCCAAGTGAAATTCGAAGGCCCGAAAGACCGCCGCCGAGTCAGCGTCTACGCCGACCAGGCGTAACGTCTTTTGGTCATCTAAAAAATGCGGGGAGGCCATGGCCTCCCCGCATCTTTGTTTTAGAACCATATCCCACCGGGACGGGGTTAAACGATGCCGCTCCGCAAGAGGTCTTTGAGGACCAGCAGCCCGACAACTCTTCCACTGTCCACCACCGGCATCTCGCCGATCTTTTTGGGGTAGTTTTGGAACGCCTCCAACGCATCGATCGCTAGCATCCCTGGTTCGCAAGTTGGGCCGCCCGAACTCATCAAATCGCTCGCCGACCCCGTGCCGACCGGGTGCCCCGCCACCACCCACCGCCGCAGGTCGCCATCCGAAACGAACCCTAGCAATTCACCTTTGGCGCCAACCACACAAGCGCCGCCCGCCCCAGCCGAAGTGATCGCTCGCATCAGGTCGGCTATGGGCGTTTCCGGGGGCGTCAAGGCCAAATCTTCTCCCTGGCGCATCACATCTTGCACAGTGAGCAGCAACCGTTTGCCCAGTGCCCCCGCTGGGTGGAATTTGGCAAAGTCTTCACTTCCAAACCCGCGCTCTTCCATTGCCGCAACGGCCAAGGCATCGCTCATGGCCAGCATCAAAGTCGTCGATGTGGTGGGGGCCAGGTTGTTGGGGCAGGCTTCCCGCTCGACCGAAACATCCAATACCAAATCGGCAACCCGCGCCGCGGAGCTGTCCCGGCGGCCCGTCATCACCGCACTGCGGGCCCCGGTGGCCCGGAAACTGGGGAAAAGCCGGACCACTTCATCGGTTTCCCCGGAATAGGTGTAGGCCAAAACGACATCTTGGGCGGTCACCATCCCCAAGTCACCGTGGACGGCTTCGGCCGCATGCAAAAAGAACGATGGCGTCCCGGTGGAAGCGAAGGTTGCCGCCGCCTTGGCGGCGATGTGCCCGCTCTTCCCGATCCCGCAGGTCACCAACCGCCCCCGGCAACCCAAAATCCATTCGACCATCAGCGCAAATTCGGCTTCGACTGAGGCAGACTTGGCGAGCAGGGCCTCGGCCTCTTGCCGCAACACGCGGCTGATCGAACCGTTCACCGCGTGGCCCCCATCACGCGTTTGCCAAACAGCGAACCCAACCATTCCACCGCCGCGATGGTGGTGTTGGATCCGACGTCTTCCATCGGGTTCACCTCCACCAAATCCACACCGGCGATCCGGTAGGGCGACGATTCTTGGAACGCCAGTTCGTAAAGGAGTTCGGCGAGTAGGTGCCCTTCTCGGTATGTCAACCCGCCCCGGACTGCGGTTCCCGTGCCAGGTGCCAAAACAGGATCCAGGGCGTCCACGTCAAAACTGATCCAGAGGTTCGTTGCGCCGGTTTGCCGCAGCCACGCATCGACCTGCTGGAGCACGTGCGGCACGCCAAGATGGTCGATGTCTTGCATCGTCCATGCGGAATCCAGTCCAAAGCCGTTATAGTTCGCCACCTCGCCTTCATCGACATCCCGGAGCCCGAGCCAACCGATGTTTTGCGGCCTCAGGCCAGGTTCGGGCACGACGTCTTGCAGGATCCGTTGCCAAACCACGCTTGCTCGCTCGGTTGTCGCCCCCGAAAGGGGGATCCTCGTCAGGGCGGCAAGCGGCATTCCGTGCAAGTTGCCGCTTGGGCTCGTAGATGGCGTGTTGAGATCCATGTGCGCATCAATCCAAAGAACCGCCAGATCTGTTTGCCCCGTTGCGGCCAATGCCCCAGATACCGACCCCATGGAGAGGGAATGGTCGCCACCGAGTACAACCGGGATTGCCCCCCGATCCAAGCTCCCCTCGACGACCTCGCGCAACGCCAGGTAGCAATCCAGAGCCGCCTCCGTCCGGGCAGAGTACGATGTCGGCGCGTCGTAGCCCAGCGGAACAACATCTCCCATTGACCGCGTTGGGAATCCCAGCTGCGAAATCGTGCCCACGACGTTCTTGAGCCTGAGCGCGGCCGGGCCGAGCCGCGAACCCGGAATCCGCCCGCACAGGTCAAACGGGACGCCCCAAACTTCAACGGGCAAAGAAATCTGGCTCACCGCGCCATTCTACTTGGACTCACCCCCAATCCCCGGTGGCCCGTATACTGCCCGCCGATGCCGGAGAAGGTGGGAGTCCTCGCAATCCAGGGGAGCTATGCCAAGCACGCTGAATCCCTGGTGCGCGCCGGATGCGCCGCGGGCGACGTGTCGGAAATCCGCACGCCGCAAGAACTGGATCGGGTCGGGCGGCTGATCATCCCCGGCGGCGAAAGCACGACAGTTGGGCTGCTGATGCGGCATACGGGAATCGATGTGGCGGTCTGCCAGCGGGCGCAGGCGGGAATGCCGATCTGGGGGACTTGCATGGGCCTGATCATGCTAGCTGCACAAATCGAAGGCTCGGCGCAGTTCTCCCTAGGCCTACTAGACGTTTCAGTTCGACGCAACGCCTTTGGTTCGCAAGTCCACAGCTTTGAGGCGTCGATCCCATTTAAGGGTCTGGATGACCCGGTTGAAGGGGTGTTCATCCGGGCCCCGATCGTCACGCGCTGCGGGCCCGGAGTGGAGGTCATGTCGGAATTCGAGGGCCAAGTTGTCGCCGTGCGGCATGGGAGGCTATTGGGAACCAGTTTCCACCCCGAGTTGACGGAAGACACCCGGCTTCACCGCTATTTCTTGGACATCTAAAAAAAATTGGTGCCCGGCTCCGAGGGCGCAGAGACCGGGCTTTGGGGTTTTGGGGAGAGGAAAATCCTTTCTTGTTTTTCTTTGACTCCGGCCCTGGAATGGTGTTCCCATGGTCCCACAAATGGTGGGCTTGTTGCGCCGGCAATGACCCCAGTTGGGCTCTTCTCCCCTCATGGCCCAGGGGGGACAGCCGGGTTCAATCGGTACGTCAACCGTTCGGTGTCGCCAATCCACGTCCGGTCATCTGGCTCGCGCCCGGCAACCCCCCATTCCTCGGCCTCCCAGACCTTTTGCCATGGGAGCCCCGCGCCGAATTCTTTGTTGCCGACATAGAGAACCAGTTCTTCGCCGATCCCGGTCAAAAAGAATCGGCGCAAGGTTTCTGCGCCCCCTTCAACCAAGACCCCGTTGATCCCGCGTTCAAACAGAGTATCCAATATCCCTTCGACCGTTAGATCTTGGTCGCCAAACCGGTTGAGCCAAATGGTCTCGGCCGAACCGTCAAAGACCCGTTCTTTGCCGGTGAGCCTGCGCCAGGGGTCGAGTACGATGCGGATCGGCTGGTTCACGACCCCGGGGATCCGGGCGGTCAGCAAAGGGTCGTCTTGTTCAACCGTGCCCCTGCCGACGAGCACGCTCCCCCGCTCTGCCCTCAGCCGGTGGCCGTCCAACCGCGCCTCCTTGCTGCTGATCCATTTGCTTGTGCCATCGGGCCGTGCCAGGTAACCGTCCTTGGTGACCGCCGCCTTAAGCGTGACAAATGGGCGGCGATTTTCATGCGCAAACAGGAATTGGCGGTTAACGGCCCGCGCTTGTGGCGCGAGAATGCCGGTTTCGACCTCGATTCCGGCATGGCAAAGAAATTCTGCGCCGCCCTGGGCCGCCGGGTTGGGATCGGGGACGGCATAAACGACGCGCCGGATTCCGGCCCTGATCAAGGCTTGCGAGCAAGGTCCCGTGCGCCCGGTATGGTTGCAAGGCTCCAGCGTGACATAGGCCGTGGCACCCTCTGCCGAATGTGCTGATTGGATCGCGGCGACTTCGGCGTGGGGGCCTCCGGCATGGCCGTGCCAGCCTTCCCCAACCACCTCACCATTCCGGGCCAACACGCATCCCACCCGGGGGTTTGGGGCCGGAAAGCCTTGGTGCGCCAATTCGATGGCGCGGGCCATGAACTTCTCGTCAGCCGTTTGGGGCATCGGTCTCTTCCGGCCAATCCTTGGGATTAGCGGGCAGGTCTTCTGGGAAGCCTTCGGATGGTTCCCGTTTGTCTTTCATCGAAAAGTCGGGGGATTCATGGTCGCTCAAGCTCCCTTCCACAAACGACTTCATATTCCTCTCGGCTTCTTCCTTCAGGCTCTTGGTGGTCTGCCGCAAAACGACCATGGCACAGATGATTGCGCCGATGGCCACCGCAAAGATGACCATGATGTAGGTGCCAAAGAGGGCGGCAAAGACGGCCAATTCCCGCTTCGGGGCGTCAGCCTCCGGTTTGCGGGCAAGCACGAAAGGGATTCCCAAAAGCAGGGCGAATCCGAAGATCATGAGCCCGGTGGTGAACGATTTTAGGCGCATCCCTCCCTCAAGGATTTGATCCCATGGGCGATGGATTCGGCGCGCATCAGATAGCTGCCGGCGACGAAATCGGTGGCCCCGGCGCGCCAAAGCGATTGGATGGTGGCGTCATCCACCCCGCCATCGACCTGGATCCGGAGATGCGGGTTGGCGGCGCGGATGGCCCGAACCTTATCAAGGCACGGCACGATCAACGATTGACCGCCCCACCCGGGGTTGACCGTCATGACCAGAGCGAGATCAATTTCTGCTGCCAAAGAATCCAACGCCGAGGCCGGAGTTCCGGGATTAATGGCGACCCCGGCCAAGATGCCCCTTTCGCGCAAATTTTGGCAAAGGCGGTGGGCATGGGGGGCCGCTTCAACATGAAATATGATCCGCTTGCACCCCGCGGCAATGAACGCGTCGAAGTGCCGTTCGGGGGTGAGGGTCATCAGGTGGGCTTCAACGGGGGTACCGACATGGCGGGCGATGCTGGCGGCCAGGTCAGCGCCAAACGTGATGGGCGGAACGAACTGACCATCCATTACATCCAAGTGAATCCAATCGGCCCCGGCCGCTTCCATTTTCGAGACCGGGTTCAGGAAATCGGCAGGGTCGCAACTTAAAATCGAAGGGCAGATGTGGGCGGGCATCATCCGCCTTCTTCCTCCTTGTCCGGTTTTTGGTTCAGTTGCTTCACCAGTTCTCCGTCAAAAAAGATTCGGACGATCAGCTCGTCGCCGACCCAGCGCACGCGTTCATCGACTTCTTGGCCCGGCACCATCAAAGTTTCGATCAGCGTGCGGGTGCCGTTGTCGTCAGTGACGTCGATGCGGACGACCACATCTTTGCTTTCCAGATCGGCCGGAATCACCATATTGATGCGGTTCGTGTGATATTCGGAATTCCGGGTGGAACCAACCCGTTTGTCGCCGTTGCTGACTTTGAGCTTGATGCGGGTGTAGCGTTCGACTTTCTTCCGCGCTTCGGGGATTTGCGAGACGATTTTGCCCTCGTCGAGTTCTTTGTCCCTCACCTGCTCGATATCCGTATCATTGATTTGGAGGTTGATGGCAGCGGCCAGCTTTTTGGCTTCCTCGACCGTCCGCCCTCGGAAATCGGGCACCGCGACAAATTTGGAGCCCTTAGAAACAATCGCTTCCACGGTCTGCCATTCGCGGATGTCCTCATCGGGCCCCGGGACGGTTTTGATGATGGTGCCCTCGGCATGCGATTCGCTCACTTGCTCGGCGGCGACACGGAGCTTGAGTCCAAGCCCCTTGAGCTCGGTGCGGGCCGCTTCCACCTGCATATCGACCAGGTTGGGGACCGAAACCAATTTTGGTTTTTGGGAATTGAAGAAGACCCAGCCGCCGACAAAGACGAAAAACATGGCGGCGACGACATAAAAAATCCCGGCCAACCAGATTGGGACACCATCCGATGGCTCCCGCTCGCGTTTGGACTTGTTCTTCTCCTTCTTCGCCATGGCTCTTTCTTGTGGCTGCCCATCGACGGCATTGAGCTGTGGTGCCACTTCTTCAACCTCAGATTCGCTCACCGCCCCTTGGATCGGCCAGCTGATTTTGCGGCCAAACCGGAGCGCATCTTGCACCGCCCGGAGGTCGTTGAGCAAATCTTGGGCAGACCCGTAACGGCGCAGCGGATCTTTGTCCATGCACTTTTTGACGATCTCGTCTAAAGCGACCGGAACGGTTGCCGCCACGCTCCTAAGGGGCGGGTAGGGGTCGTTTGCGTGCTTGGCGGCGATGATGGCCGGCGAATCCCCATAGTAAGGCGTCCGGCCGACCAAGACTTGCCACATCAGCACTCCCAGGGCATAAATGTCGCTTTGCGGCGTAGGCATGTCGCCACGGGTGACTTCGGGGGCCAGGTAAGGGGCCATCTGACCGTGCACGGCCAGAGCCAGGCTATGATCTTGGGCATAAGCCCTCCACAATCCGGGGAGCAAAAGTTTTGCGCCGTCGTTGCTGGTGGATAGAACCGTCCGGGGCGAGATGTCGCCATGGACGATTTGGGCAGCATGGATGGCCTTGAGCCCTTCGCACAGTTCAATCGCGACCGAGACGGTGGCCGGCACGCTCAGGCTAGAAAGCCGGCGGAGCCGGGTTTCCAACACCGATCCGGGAGTGAACGAAGTGACGAGGTAAAAGCCGTTCGGTTCTTGAAATGCCGCCTCCAACCGCTCGACCCCCGGATGGTTGACCTGGCCTGATTTGAGGATGAGCGCATGGATTTGGCGGACAAATTCGGTGCCCCTGGGTTCTGACCCGGGGATGCAACGCACGAACCGCTCTTTGTCGGTTCCGGTTTCGACTCCTCTGTACAAGTCGAACACGGGGTCGGAGCCGTATTCCTCAACAAGTTCGTACCGCCCCCCAACGATTTGGCCGATCACTCTGGATCCTCCTCTTCCCCTCTTGTTGCTGGGATAAACCCAAGGATGACGACGGCGGCCAAGATCACGAGGCTCATCATGGGCACCGGCGATTCTTGGATCCGAGCGGCATAAGAATACGGGTCACCAGAAAAGTAGGCATTGACCGAAGCCAAGTACCCGCCGCACAGCAACAAACCTGAGATTGAGGCGACTGCCAATCGGGTCAATTCCATAAATCTGCCAAGGCCGCCCGGACTGCGCCGGGCTCGATTCCATGCACGAGTTTACACTCACCAGGTTTTTCCACCAGGCTGAAGCTCAACCCATCCCCGATGTTCTTTTTGTCCCCGGCCATCAGAGAGCATAGCCGCTCCAAGTCGACAGGGCCCGATGGTGCTGTGGGCAATCCATAGTTGGTCAACGATTGGGCCACTGCTGCCGGTTCCGGGGCCGGTAGGCCGACCTGCCGGGCAATGGCGCATTCGGCAACCATGCCGATGGCAATTGCCGGCCCGTGAAGCAACGTGGAATATCCGTCCAATGCCTCCAGCGCATGCCCCACGGTATGGCCGAAATTCAGGATGGCACGCAATCCGGATCTTTCGGAGAAATCAGCCGCGACGACATCGCGCTTGATGGCGATGCACCGCCGGATGACCAACTCTAGCTGGGGAGAATCAGGGCCGAGTGGGTCGCGCCCCAGATCATCGAGGAGCGCCGGATCCCAGATCCACCCGTATTTGATGACTTCGGCCATGCCGCTGGCGAACTGTTCGGCCGGCAAGGTTTGCAAAAACTGCGGATCCACATCCACCTCCACCGGGTTATGGAAGGCTCCCAGGAGGTTCTTGCCTTGCGGCAGGTCGATTCCCACTTTGCCCCCAACGGAACTATCCACCATGGCTAACAAAGTGGTTGGAACCTGGCGGAAGGCCACTCCCCGATGGACAGTTGCTGCCACCAGACCGGCCAAGTCGCCGACAACCCCACCTCCCACGGCGATGACGGTGCTGTTTCGCCGCAACCCTGAATCGAGCAGTTCGCCGACCAGTTTCAAGTAACTACTGGCTGACTTTGAAGCTTCTCCGGCAGAGACGATATGGCCCTTAGCCGGTGTCGCCAGGATCTTTGGATAATGCCTGGCCACGTTGGAATCGGTGATGATGGCATCGGCTTCGCGGACGGTCGGCAAGACCTGGTCAAGGGGCATGAACTTGACCGTGTAACCGGCGTTCGGTGGCGGCCCGGGGACTTCGATCATTGCGTAAGCCTCATTTGAATCACTTGGGCAACTTCTTCGATCGGGCCGTCGGTGATTTTGATCACGAGATCCGCTTGCTCGTAAAGCGGCCGGCGGCTCTCGTAAAGGTGTGCCAACTTGTCGATCCAATTCTCCGTTTGCAAAAGAGGGCGTTTGCGGTTCGACCGGTCCAACCGCTCGGCCAAAAGCTCGGTCGGCACGTCCAGAAAGACGGTGGTGCCGAGTCGTTTGAATTCGATCCAGTTTTCCGGCCGGACGACGATTCCCCCACCCGTGGCCAAGACCCTGGGCTCGGGCGCTAAGCCTCGCAAGATGGCGGTTTCATGGTGCCGAAAAGCTTCTTCGCCGTAGAGTTGGAAAAGATTGGGGATGGGCCGCCCGAGCCGGAATTCGAGGAGTTGGTCCGTATCTTGGAATGGGATACCCATGAGCTGGGCAAGGGCATTGCCAACGGTGCTTTTGCCGCTTCCCATCATTCCGATCAGGATGACTCCAGTCTGGTCCATGGCGTTAGAAAGAAAAAGGCAGCGGCGACCGCTTTGGCCACCGCTGCCGCCTGGCGTGGATTCTCTGCCGCGCCTACGGGATACCCAATCCCGGAGTGCTTTCGTCGACAATTTTCGCCGTCACGAACACCAGCAGTTCGGACGAAGACTGGGTCGTCGTCTTCTTGCGGAACAGTTGCCCGATGATCGGCAAGTCGCTGATCAAGGGGATCCGGTTTTGGGTGAAGGTGTCGCTCTTGGTGGTCAACCCGCCGAGGGCGATTGTTTCACCGTCTTTGATCCGCAAGGCCACGGTAATCGCTTGTTGGGCGAATTCCGGGAACTGCTGTCCGTCGGGGCTGGTGCGGAAACCGGTGATGTTGGATACCTGCGGGTTGAGGTAGAGGGTGATCGTGTTATCCCCGTTGATCCGCGGACGGATTGCCAGGTTGGTCGTGATCGTAAGCGGGATCGGCGTTGTTGTCGTGTTCGTCGTCCCACCGTTGGTGATGATGTTGTTTGTCACGAACAGGAACGTGGTGACCGAGGCGCTGAGTGAGGCGTTTTGGTTGTTGAACGTCCGCAGGATCGGAGCGGTGACAACCCGGCCATTGTTGTTAGACAACAGGGTTCTAAGCCGCATCGACATGTTGCCGGTTGCGTAGTTCAAGAACACCGGGTCTGCCGAGCTGGCGAACCGCCCGGGGGCGACGCCGGCAAAGACACCGCCTCGCTCGTAGTTCCAGTCAATGCCAAAGCTCTTGTCGAAGTTGTTGGTCGTGGTGATGTATTCAACCTTGACCGTCACCTGCTTGGGAGCTTTGTCGATGCGGGCGATGATGTCCAGGAGCTCTTGGTAAGCCTGGCTTGTCCCTTGGAAGATCAGTTCGCCGGTTGCCGGGTTGAAGTAGAGATTTTGCGTCCCCTGGGGCAGGAGTCCAGTTCCACCGGTTTGCGGGCCAGCCACGCTTGCTCCGCCTCCGTTTTGGCCGCCACCGTTTTGGCCGCCGCCACCAGCACCGAATTGCCCGCCGCCGCCGCCGAGGTTACCGCCGCCATTTTGGCCGCCGCCCCCGCCGCGCTGGTTAGCTGTCCCGTTTGGCAAGTTGATGCTACCCGTGCCGGCGGCATCATCCGGTTCAACGAAGTCGCGGGTTTTGGGATCCAAACGGTTTTGATTGACCAACTGCTCGGGCGAACCGAACATGGTGTTGGGGTTGAAGACAGAAGGCGTCCCATAGCGAGACGTTCGCTTCATTTCCTCGTAGGCCCGGTCGGGATTGTAGTCCCGGCCCATCAGCAGGTCAACCATGTCGCGCGGGTCAGCTTGCTGGACAGGGATCGTCCGGACGATGATTTTGTCCGTGGCGATGTCGCTGTTCAACGGCTGCGGGTCGCGCTTTTCACCGAAACGGATGACGAAGACACCGTCTTCTTGCCGTTCCGCATAGCCCCCGGCCGCTTGGCACAGGTACTTGATTGCCGTTTCGGCAGACACGTCATCCAGCGAGAGGTTGATCTTTGTAAACTCAGACGAGTTGCCCTTGATGACGAATTGCAGGCCGGTTTGTTGCGAGAGCAAGCGAGTTGCCTGGAGCAAATCTGCATCTTTGAGATACAGGTTAACCCGCGTCTGCAAAGCGCTGTCTTGTGCCAGTGAGACGGCCGCAACCGCCCCGAGGCACACGGCCAACAACGATGTCTTCACCCATTTCATGTTCATATCGTTCCTCCTCAATTTACCCCGATTGGTTAGCGTCCGCCTCCGCCACCGAAGCCGCCGCCACCACCGCCGCCGCCGAAGCCGCCGCCGCCGAAGCCGCTGCCACCGCCGCCGAAGCCGCTACCGCCGCCACCGAAGCCGCTGCCGCCACCGCCGAAACCACTGCCACCGCCACCGAAGCCGCCGGCATTGGAAAGCGTCGGCCGGGTGCTGGTTTCAGGGTCGTCCAAGAAAGAAGCTTGGTCCAGCAGGATGCTGAGGATCATTTGCGGATCGTTGTTCAGCAGGATGGGCGGGAAAAGGTTGCTGCCTTGGTTGCCGCCGCCCAGCGGGTCGGTCGGGTTGGTCGGCGCGACCGGTTCCGGTTTGCGGATGATGTTGAAAATGTTCCCTTCTTCACGCCAGGTCGCATCGACTTGCTGGAGGATCCCCCGCAAGGCGGTTTTGAACGGCACGTTCTTCAAAGAGACCGTGACGACCCCTTGGACGTCTGGCGCAACCGTGTAGTTGAGCGACGTGGAGCGGAACAGCACTTTCAATGCGTCCCGGATGTCGGCCTGATCCAGTTCAATCGATTCGATGACGATGTTGTTGGGATCTTGCTGGGCCCGCGCATGGGTGGGGGCTGCCATCAATCCAACCATGAACACCATCGCTAATGCTGCGCTAACGGTCTTTTTCATTGTCCTTTTGGTTCCTCGAAGATACCTTTCTTTGCTTCTGTTTGTCTCGTTTGTGATCTAAATCTGAATTGTCGGCACCAACCGCGCTTTAGCGGTCGTCACCACCTGGTCCGCCAAATCCTGGTCGGCCTGGCCCGCCTCCACCTTGGGGCGGTGCGTTCCGTCCGCCGCTTGGGGCGTTGCCCCCGCCGAACTGGCCAGGCAACCCGCCTTGCAACGGCACGACGATCTCGCTCGGAATCCGGCGCGGGTCGCGTCGGAAAACGGCCTTTTCAGTGTCGATGGAAATGCACCGCCAGTCGGTGCCTTCCACTTGCTGGCCAGGGACGATGGTGTCGACCCGGCCGCCCTGGTCAAGGAGGGCGATGACCGCTCCTTCACTGACGACGATTCCGGCGAGCCGCCAAGCAGGCGTCGGGAAGCTTTGCGGGGCTTCCTCGGATGCCGCCGGATCGGGGATCTCGTATTCGTTTGAAAACCCGCCGGTATCGCTCAGGATGCGCTCGAGCGACTGCTCAGATTCGAACTTCCGCTCGGCGGCGAGCAGAGCAAAGGCGTCGGTCCGGCGCGAGTACCAGCTCTTGCCCTGGGCAATGTCCCGCACGGTGGGCATTTCCTTATAAGCGTCTTGCGGAGAAAGGGCAACCCCGGCCTGAGCTTCGGGCTGGTAAAGATCCTTCACTTTGGGGTTCACCTGGCCTTGCGGCATGGTTGGGCCCTGCTGGGGATCGGTGTTGCACCCAGCCAGGAGGAGCGCGGCAACCGCGGCACCGGCGAATGCGGGCAATCGTTTAAATCTCATTTCCATCACTTTCCTCCTGTGCCGCTGGGGAACCCGGGCCTGTTTTGGGGTGGCGCGCCGGCCGGTTGAACTCCGCCTGCTGCCGGTCCGGCCGCACCCACTGGCCCCGCGGCGGCGGCCCCGGTGTTTGCGGCGACTTGGGTGGCCGCGGCGCTGACCGGGGCCCCGATCTTTTTGCCCCGGATGAATGCGACAACGGTCACGTTGTAGTTGGCCGTCAAATTGGGGGCAGTCCCCGTGACAACCAAACCGTCGGCAACGGCGAGGTAGTTCGGCATCCGGCTCCAGGCGCGGATGTTTTCAGAGATCTGAGCCCAAGTGCCGCGAACCGTCACTTGGCCGAGGTCAAAGATCGCCACCGGGTAGGGCGAACCCGGATAGTTGAAATAGCTGGCCATCAAGGTGTCGGGATCTTCAGGCGGCAAAGGCACGCTTGGCCCGGCCACGACGGTGACGCCCCCGGTGCGAAGTTGGCGGTTGACCGCGATTTGCACGTTGTTGCGGAAGGTGCGGGCATCGACCGTCAGGTCATAAGGGTTAACAGCCACATTGATGCCGCCAGCCCCGACGCTTGCCGGTGGCGTTTTAACAGCAACCGTTTGTTGCCATTTGTCGCTGATTTCCTTGACTTGCTCTTGGGCGTTTTCAACCCGCTTAACAGCGGCACCCATTTTGTTGCCTTCGGCATCGAGCTTTTCGCCCCATGCCTTGTAGGCCTGGGCGTCGTCCATGTTGGGCTTGTAATGCTGGAAAAAGCCGTAGCCGAGGGCGATGACCGCCACCATGAGGCCGAGCATGAAGATTGCGAGGGGAGAGAGTTTCATGGTGTCGATTCCTTTATTCGTCGTCCCGACCGCTGCCGGCAACCGGCCCTGCCACCCCGCCGAACCCGTTGGGGGCCGAAGCGGTTCCTCCGGCGCCACCAGCGGCGGCGATGGTTGCCCGCGGGTCTGGGGTTTGCACGTTGTCGCTGAGCACAACCGTCATAGTGACCGGGCTATACCCGGGCATCGCGCCTCGGGCCGTCACGGTGTTCGAACCGAAATTCCCTTGGTTCAAGTAGCCACGCGGGGCCGATCCGGCCCGGGCGATCATGGCGTCGAGCCGTTCTAGCGGATCACTCGGGAGGGCGGTTTCACCAGGCTTGACCGCGCTACCGACTTGATCGAGCTCGCTCAGGTTTTGAACGACAGGATCCGTCACCGTGTAGCCGGCGCGGTTCACCGAAAGGACGCCCGGGATTTTCCAGAGCGCGATCGAGAGGTCGGCATATTGTCGGAATGTTTCGATGTAGCCGGTCAGCGTCACGGTAGTTTGCGGCCCGTTCGGGGTCGCCGCGATGCTATCTAGCCGGTAATAGGCGGGCACGTGCCCCAGCACCTTCGAATAAAGATCCACGTATTTGCTGTTGTGCTCGATCATCGCCTCAGAAAGTTTTTGATTCCGATTGATAACCGCAGCGGTGGCGATTTGCGCGTCGGCTTGGTCGGCGGTTGCTTTGGCGTCAACTGCCGCCTTCATCTTGCCTTCAGCATCCGATTTGGCACTGGCCAGCGCCTGCTGAGACATCCCGATGAGGCCGACGCACCCGAGGATGCCGACCACGGCGAGGATGGCCGCGACAAACCACATTCCTGTGGCTGCCCCGGCTTTGGAGACACTGGTTGGGAGGAGGTTGAGTTTCATTCAGTCGCCTGTCCGTTCAAAAGCAGATGTGCATGCCGTTCCCGATCGCAACCGAAAATGCGTGCTTCAATTGTTCGTAGGTGCCCGGGTCGCCTTTCTTGAGGCTCATCGAGACATTTCGGTAGGGATCCATCAGTTCAACCTTGAGTCCCGTTGCCGAGGCCAAGAATTTGTCGAGGTTTTTGATCCCCGCCGAGCCGCCGGTGACGAGCATCATGTCGACATCCCCACCCTTGGTTTTGTAGTAGTCGATCGAGCGACGGATCTCCGCCACCAATTCGTCCAGTGCGTTGGAGACCGCCGGGTAGACCGGGTTGGTTTCCACGGGTACCGGCGCGGCTGGTTCCGCCGGCGCATCGGCTTGGGCCCCCGGCTCGGGAGCATCGGCGAACGGGTTGTAGCTCTGCACGGTGGCCGACCCGGCGAACGGGTTAAAGGTCTGGGCCGGGGCCGCATCTTCAGGGAGCACGAGTTGCTCGTGCTTCATCCGCTCCGCATCTTGGAACGAGACGCCCTTGCTGTCGGCGATGGCCCGGGTGAACATTTCGCCCCCGACGGGGACGGTGCGCGAGAAGATCAGCCGTTCGTTCTTGTAGATGTTGATCGCTGTGGTCTTGTGGCCAATCTCCGCAACGCAGACTGTTTTGTTCCCGGCTTCCGAACCGTAGCTAACGGAAAGGGAACGCAAGACGCTAAGGGGTTCGACATCAAGGGCAAAGGCTTTGCGCCCGGCTTTTTTGAGGATGTCCGACTGCATTGTCACCCCGGAATGGGTGGCAATGGCCATGTCCACATCGAGGTTTTGGGCGGCGGGGTCGGCGAGCGGGTAGGCCTTGAAGTCGGTTTCGACGGTGCTTTCCGCAAATGGGATGTTGCGAGTGAACTCCCACTGCATGTGATCCTTGAGTTCCGATTCGCTCATGTTCGGCACTTCGAGCGGTCGGACGAGAACCGTCCCTTGTCCCGAAAGCGAACTGACGGCATCAGGGACGGATGCCCCAGCTTCCATGATCGCCTGCTTGATGGCCACGGAGATCTGTTCGGGGTCGTTGATGCCGATGTGGTCGATGGCCCCTTCGGGCGTGGGGGCCATGCCGAGGGCCGTGATGGTGGGTTGCCCACCCTGCATCCGGATCTCCGCCACTTTGACCGACTGGCTTCCGATGTCGATCCCCAAAACGCTGTTCAATCTCTTCGCCATAACGGATTTCCCGCTGTGCCCTGGTGGCTTGATGATGTTAGCATCATGCCGCCCGGCGAGTCAACCGGCAAACCCGGTTCCCGCCTAAAAACCAGACGACTTTGGCACCCCTTTGGGTTACAGTCCAGCACAGAGAAAAAACCCGGCCCCCCGGTTTGGAACCGGGGGGCCGTGGCCGGGGCGGGCGCGCTCCTGTTTAGGGGCGCCGGAGCCGGGGAGCGGTTTTGGGCGCGAGCGTCTGCATATAGACGTCTTGGGCTCCAGTCCGCGTACTGCTCCAGACCATCCAGAGCAACGGCGGCCGTCGCAACCGGTTGTCCGAATTGTTCGGGGCCAGCCGGTCGAGCCCAAAGGTGAAGTCCCCTTCTTGGCCGACCTGTTCGATCGGGACGAGCGACTCGCCTTCTTCGACGATGAGTCCGACGGTGCCCTCTACCTGGATATTGGGGAGCAGGTTGCCGTTGATGTCGATTCCGGTGTACCGGATCCGGATCGTCCGACCTTCTTCTGCCATGCCGAGGAACACCTTCCCGCTAGTCGGATCCACCTGGATCCGGTTTGTCGCGAGCCCCGTGACGTTGAGGGCATAGGGCTGAAGCGTATTCGGGTTGATCGCCACTGGGGTCGGGAGGTAAAGCCCGAACCGCAGGGTGCTCATCGCCGGCCGCGCCGCCGTCGCCCCATCGTTGGAGGTCCGGTTGAAGGCCAGGAAGTACCGGTCTTGCTGGACGGCAGTTGTGCCGATGGGCGCGCCGATCGCCGTGTACCAGAAGTTGAGGTCTTCGGTCAGGTTCCGCCACGGTTGGGTGGCGTCGATGAACACCCCGAGGTACCGGTCATCCAGCGCGGAGGACACGCCCCGGTAGTTCATACCCGAGCTCACGTTGGCCTGGGCGATCTCGCCGGTTCCGATGCGGAAGGCGGTCGATGCCCCGCTGACTCGCACAAACTTCGGCGAATACCGGGCGAAGATCTGCGTGTTGCGGCTCGTCGCCACCCCGCTCAGCCGGATCGAACCTCGAAGGGCATCCACATAGACCTTGCCGCCGCGAGGCGATTCGAACACCATCTCCCGGGCTTCCCGGTCGATCAAGCGGGAGCGCATATCGGCCGGAACGAGCGGGTTGTTGTTGATGAGGGGTTCCAGCAGGCCTGTGACCGGGTTGAGGATCAGGAGTTGGAAGGCATCGACGTTCGCAGGGCTCATGTCGAAGTGCACACCCGGGGTCCAGAAGACGCCGGTAGCCGGGTCGTAGTCCAGCCGGTCGAGCCGGTTTTGGAAGGTGATCCAACGCGGATCGGCAAGCGGCATACCGTTGTCGTCCGTTTCGAGTTTGCCGTAGAAGGCCTCGGAATTCTGGCGTCCGCGGACATGCCCGGTGAAAAAGGTGTCGATGAACCCAATTCCCGCAAAGACGCCCGAGTTGATCAGCCTGAGGTTGGCAGAGACTCCGGAAAGGTCTTCGAACACGGCACCGAGCCCGAGCGCACGCACATTCCCCCACGCCGCACCATCAAAGGTCGCCGTGTAGAGTTCGCTGCGGCCGGAGCTTTGCGCCGGATAGAACACTGCCGCATTCGCCCCTTGTTGGACGATGCTCGGCTTGCCTTTTTTGGAGGTGGGGTCTTGCGCAATCGGGAAGATCCCGTTGAGCGCGCCCGACCCGTTGCGGGTGACACCAGCAGCTTGGAATTGCAGATCCGCGACCATGACTTGGCTCAACGGCACACGGGTTCCCGTCCGGTCGACCTTTGTTGTTTCACCAACAAAGGCCATGTACCGGTTGGGCCGGTGCACCCGTCCGATCCCGGCAGTTGGAGTGTCGAGCGGGTCGACGAATCCGGCGGTCGGGAAGGTGGGATAGCTGAACGAAGCCGAGGATGGTGTCCCGGGCGCCAAGAGGCTTTCACCGGCACCAAGGGCAAACCAGTTGTTCCACTCGATGCCATTCGGGAGCATGCCTTGGTAGTCCATCCACTTGTTGGCAGTTGGCTGGTTGTCGTGCAAATCGCCGATGGGGCTGAACGACGTGTTGGCGGTGATGCCCGCTTGGTTGGCCATGCTGCCGAAGTAGATCCGCCAAATCGGCTGAAGCCGCCCATCGGTGCTCAACCTCGGCCTGGGACTGGGGGCAGCCCCGGCCACGTCTTCGCGGTTCGAGCTGAAGGCGAAGTACAGTTGGCCGTCGGCACCGCGCGAAACGGTCGGCTGGCGGCTGGACCATTCAAACCCGGCATCGCCGACCCCGACGTTGTCAAAAACGCCGGATGTTTTCGCCGTTGGCCGGGTTGTCAGGCGTGTTTCGCGGATGTTGAACTTGAGCGTGATGCCCGGGTTGGTGTAAGCCTCCGGCACGAATTGTCCGCCAACCGGCACATAGCCCAAGGATGGGAACCGGGCACCCAAGACGGATCCGGGCACCGAATCTTCGAAGACGAAGATGTCGCGGACATAGGTGCCGACCGGAGTGCCGATCGGGGCGGCGACACCGACATACGGGTCGCCCGGCGGGAATGCCGCCTGATTGGCGATCAACGTGCCCGAGTTCACAAGCAGGTTACTGTTCTGCCTCCGGCGCGGGTTCGTGCTGAGCCGTGACGGGGCGGGATCGCCAGGCCGCGGTTTTTGCAGGAACACATTCCCATTGGGGTCAAGCCCAGTGCGGAAGGTCGGGCTGAGCAGCGGGTCGAGATCGCTGAACAGGCCCATCGTGGCATCGAGCCATCCGAGCTCATGTTCTCCGCTGGCATAGAGTTCCAACGGCCGCTCTGTCGGGATGATTCCGTTGAGCACTTCGAGCCGTTTGGAAACCCGGACATTGAGGAGGTTGACGTTGCCTTCGTTGAAGGCGGTGACTTGTTGGAACTGCGGGTTTTGGCCCGAGTTGAAGATGGCGTTGAACGGGGCGAACGCGCCGTTGATCGGCTGATCCGCGTTTCCGGCCAGGTTATAGTGCCCGCCGCCCGCCGGGATTGATCCGAGATCCACCGTTTTGGTGTCGGATGTCACGTGCTCATCCACCGAGATGTTGGCACCGAGCGTGAACCGCCGGGCCGCGTCTTCGGTGTCGAATCCGGCCTGGCCTTTATCGACATAGATGACGTTTTCGGCCACGTAGCCACTCGGCCTTGTTGGGCTGTTCGGCGTCGCGGGCTGGTATTGCGGGACATTGAGCCGCATGGAGAACACGGTCGGCTGCAAAGTCCTTGTCACGAGCCCAGCTTCGTAGCCGGCAACGGTGGCATAGGTCGTCAGGTCAGCGGGGGTAATGAGCGAGGCGTTGAGCGAGACGCCGCCGAAGAGCGGGTTTTCGGTGTTGCCTCCAGCCGACTTGGTGATGGCGAGCGAACTGCGCCGCATATCCGGGTAGTCAAGGCTGACGTTGGGATAGGAGTTGGGGAGGTCTTCGAACCCGGCGTAGGCGATCGGATTGTAGATCCCCGCATCGGCGGCGGTCACGGGCACTCCCACGCTGGCCGGTTGCCAGGCTAGGTCGTTGGCTTGCACTCTCACGTTGGTCAGGCCTTGCGAGTGACCGTTGACCAGTTGGAGGATAGTGCGGTCGTAGACTCGCATGAGCGAAAGCCCGCTGGAGTTATGCGCGACCGGGTCAGTCCCGCCGACGGCGGTGCTGAACCAAGTGCCCGGAGTTCCGGCGGCCGGCCCGGGGTTAACAAAGCCGTTGGTCCACTTGTTGAACGGCGTGGCCGCCGCCCCGGTATAGCCCGCGGGGAGGTTCCCTTTGACGAGCACGTCGGCGGGGTTCGTGGTCACCCCGGCTTGGTTGAACGTGCCGCCTTGGTTGACCAGATCGATCCCGAGCGGGTTGGGGAGTTCAAAGTCCCCGCCAGTTGGTGTGTTGACTGAGGTCGAGAGGTCGACCGGGGTGCCGCGGACAGCCCCGCCGCCCCGGTTGATCCGAGCCGAGACTTCCAGTTGGGCGGTGCCAGGGGCGACGCCGCGCGTGCCGGTCGGCAAAACAACGTACCGGAAGTAGGCCACGCCGCCATCTTGTGGCGTTGCCGCCCCCGCAACATCGCGGACTTGCGCAATTTGGGAACCGGTCCGGCTGGATCCGACGGTGACGTCGTACTGCACGACATAACCCGAGGTTTCGGGGACGGTCGTGGCATTGATGTCCGCAATCATCACGTACAGGGTCTCGCCGAATTCAAATGACCGGCGCTGGATGGCGTTGGCTTTGTAGTTGGCGATGTCCGCCGCGGACAACGTCCCGGCGACGGCTTTGCTATCCAGGTCGTTGTAGTCGTTGGGCGAAAGCAGGATGACGTTGGGCTGGTCGATCAGGTCGTTGAGGGCGGCCTGGTTCGGGTCGTTCGGATTGGCCGATTGACTGCCCGGCGGGACGCCCGGAGTGATGGGACCGACCCCGTTGATGTCGTCTTCGCTGGAAAACGCATAGAGGATCCCGTCGGCGTCGCCGATGTACAGGTGGCACCGGTTGGCCAGGAGCCCGGCCGCGTTGGGCCAGCCGCCGACGGCGAAGCTGGCGCTCTGGGTGCCTTCGCTCTGCACGAAGTAGCCCCAGTTGACCCGGTTGCCGTTGATGTTCACCGAGCCGTCGGCATAGAAGCCGAGCAAGGTGCCCTGGTTGCTGGCCACCAAGACGGTCGGAACCGCGTTTTGGATGAACGAGCCTGTCGGGTCATAGGTGCGCATGTAGGCGAACCGCAGGCTGGCGGTGGAACCGCTGGCCACGGATGCTTCTTGCCAGTTCACGGTGCCGGTTGCTGCGTCGAGGCTGGTGATGTACCCGCCATCGTCCACGAAGTAGAGCGAGTCGGCGGCCACGATCGGCGCTTCCACGGCGACGGGGGAAGCCGTGCCAAAGTTGCCGAAAGGCGTGATCCCGTCTTGCCGGACGTTGCGTTGCCACACCAGGGCACCGGTCGCTTCGTCAAGGCAATAAACCGTGTTGCCTGCGGCAAAGGTCACGCGGCCAAAGGCCACGACCGGGGTCATGCTGATGGGTGTGAGACCGGTTGTGGCGAATTGCCAAAGGACGGTCGTTTTGCGCGTTCCTCCGTTTCCGGCGGCATCTAGGGCATAGATTTGCCCATTAGAGCCGGGGACGATGATGGCGGGAGTGCCGCCCACGTTGGCCAGGGCGACCGAACCGTTGATAGCTCCGACGCTAGTGGTGCCCATCGGCGTCGTCGGTGCGGTGGTGTCAAAGTCGTCGGGCCATGTCCAGCGGCGGCGGGTCGTCCCGTCGCCCCGGCCGGCGAGTTCGAGCGCATAGACGCGGCCGTTTTGGGAGCCGGTGAACACCAGATCCGTCCCGCCGATGTTGGCGACGAGCGGCGAACTCATGCCGAAACCGGTGGGGGTTTCGGCGATGCCGTAATCCTCGGTGTTGGCGTTGTTGGGGTCGGTGGCCGGGTCTTCGCTCGGCCATGTCCAAAGGACGTTGTTCTGAGTGCCGGTGACTTCGTCGCCGTGGGCTTCCATGGCCGTGACCGTCCCGTTTTCCCGAGTGGCCACGATGACGTCAGCCCCAACCGGCCCGGGGGCGTTGACCGTCCCGACGGTTTGCACGGGGGTTGCGGTGATGCCCAGGTCGGCGTCCCCGACCAAACGGACGGCATCGGCATAAACCTGGCGGCCATCGAGCACATCTTGCGCCGTCCCGGTGTTCAGCACGCGAATGGTGAGCGGCCCAGCGGTCGAGTCGTACCCATCGGCGGGTTGGTTGGGCAACCGCACCCAGTTGCTTTGGGCGGATTGGTCAATCGCAATGGTTTGCAGGACGGTGAGGCCCTGGCGGATTTGGTAGGTGACTTGCGTGCCAAGGTCGCCGGGCGTGTCGTTGTTCGGGAGGAAGACTTCGACGAAGTACTTCCCTGGTTTGGCCGCCGGCGTCCAATCGACCCATGAGGTGGCCGCAGTTGAAATGACCGGGGTCAGGAGGTGGTCAGGCCCGATGGAATTGAACGCATTGGAAGGCAGGAACAGCCCGCCCACAACCGTGCCGCTGCTGTAGTTGTCGGCCTGTCTGAAGACGAGGTTCCGCGGATAGGCGGCGTTGGGGCCGCCGGTGATCCAGTTCTGGCGCTCCACGGCATAGCGGTCGGATTCCGCTTGGCCAAGGTCAAACGGCCGCACGGCCGGCCAGCTCCAGACCATGTTCCGGCGCAGGGGTTGGGCGACATTGACGACTGCGCCGTTGTGGGTGAAAGAGGTGATAACCCCGAACCGGGTTTGTTTGTTGAGCGAGCCGACGAAGACCTCTTCGTTGCGGGCCGTCACGACCCGTTGGTCAAAAACGGTCGGCTGCGCATCAATCCGCGGCTGGAGCAATTGCCCCACGACCGGCGATGCGGTGTAGGATCCCACGCCTTGGGGGGATTGGTTGGTCGCTTGGGCGGCATCGGCATAAACGATGTCGAAGCCGGGCTGGTCGGTTCCATCAACGAGCGTGCCGAAATCGTTCCGGCGGCAAACGTTGTAAACGGTGACGGTGATGGCCCCGCCGGCATCGGCGATAAAGTGCCGGTTGTTGCCAAGGTTGGCAAACCCGCCGGCATCGATGCGCATATCGGCCCAGTAGTAGTTTGTACCGGTGGCATCCGTGACGGAATAGAGTTGGTAGTGCGGGGTGAACCGCAGATCTGGTGCGCCGAGCGGGTTGATGTTCGTCGGGCCGATGGGCAGGTTGACATCGACCGTGTACTCGTTCCCTGGGGTGAGCGTGAAGTTCCAAGTGAACGCCGCGGTTGCGCCGATGCTCGGGTTCGGGCCGTCGTTGCCGCCAGTTGCCGAGGTGACGGAATAGACATAGGGTGTAGCTCCGGCGGCGTTTTGGATAAACGCGCCGGCCAAGATGAGGTTGCCCCCAGCGGTTGCCGGGTCGAGCCAGGCCCCGAGGGTGGCACCGGCCGCTGGATCGGGGTTGTCGATCTGCGCGCCGTCTTGGAAGATGGGATCCCACCACCGCAAGAACCCTCGGCCACCGTTGCCCCAAGTCGTTTCGGGTACGGCGGTGCTTGCCTGGAGCGTACTCCTCCCTGCGCGCTCGTTGCTGCCGCCAAACGTCCGGAAATCCTGGGCGTATGCGGTGGCGGCGGTCACCGCGAAGAGGGCGGCAAGCGCAATCGCTTGCCAGCCTTTGTTTTTGTTGCGGTTGGTTTGCATGGGGTTGGCCTTCATCGGGGGTTATTGTCGTTCTGCGAACACAGGGTGGGCGAGGCCGCGGATGCCTTGTACCGGCGGCAGCTCATAAAGGATGCTGAGGGCGTTGAATCCGAGGTTTTGCCGGTTCACGTCGTAGCTGGGGATTCGGGGGTCGGCAGTAAATCCGGTGGAACCATCGATGACGAGGACTTCGCCATCGAAGGAGCTGCCGCCTTTGTAGGTGCCTTTGTAGCCGTTGACGACCAGCACATCTCCAGAATCGAGCCGTTTGGCGTGCATGGCCCGGAACCCTTCGGGGTTGCTGGCCAGTTGGCCCGGCGTGTAGGTGGGCGGATTCCCGACCGGCCGGCGCATGAACTCATACACCTCGACGGGAAGCTGCCAGATGACACTCCAGACGTTGGGGCTTGTTTCGACGACTTCGAACACACCCCGGTCGGTGGAGAGCATGGCGGTGAGGACGGGGCCTGAACCGAAGTCGCGGTATTTGACCGTGACCGAGGTGAGCCCGCTTACTGCGATCGTCTGGGCGGCCCGGGCGGGGAGGTTGAACGCAAAATTCGCCCCCGCTGTGCCCATTAGGACATTGGCCGGGGTTGCCGGCAGAACGATCTCGTTAATGACTTTGGTGCTCGGACCGTCGTAGATGACCGCCCCGCCATAGCCGGTGGGGTTGTCGCCCCGGGCCGACGGGTTCGTGTCAAGCCCGAACGTGCGCAAGCTGGGCTGAACGTTGTTGAATCCCATGGCATACGCGGTGCGGATGGAACCGCCCACGTCCACCGTGGCCCGGCTGATCGAATTGTAGGCGTACCGTTTGCCCGAGAACTCTTCGGGCGAATGCCACCAGAGGATCCCGAGGGCCGGCGTGAGGTTGTTGGCGTCTTCGTTGTCGCTGACGTCACGATAGCGAACCACGCCCGCCACCCGGCCGGCAGAATCCAGCGTGTATCGGTCGATCAGTTGGATAACGCGGTTGTTGCCAGCGTCGGCAATCAGCCAGTTGTCCCACCGTTCGTTGGTGTAGGTCCGGTAGGCGCCTTCACTGGGGAACAGGCGCTGCACGTCGGCAGCCGTGACATAGCTTGTCCAAAACGCGACGTCTTGCGGGTTGCGCAGGAGCTTCGGCTCGTTTTGGGTCTGGCCGCGGGGGCTCAGCTCGGGGTGGGCCGGATCCGTGGTAGCAAACACGTCTTGGTGGAATTTGATCCCCGTGATGCTGCGGATCTCGCGCCCGGAGGAATCGACTCGGGCCACCAGGTTATTGCCGGGGTCGGTAAACACATACCCGTTTTGCCCGTCGGCATAGACGCGGTTGGGCGACGACATCCGGCGGGTGCGTTCGGCAACCCCCGGTTGGTTGGTTCCGCCGTACGAAGTGCCTTCCAGCGAGAACAGCGGGTTGCCGCTCGGGTCGAACCGGCTGATGCGCCCGTTGTCGGCGATCAGGAAGTCGCTCCGGCGGAACAGGGTCGTGTTGGCATCGGTGGTGACTGCGATGCCGCCTTCGCCCGCCGCGAGCCCATAGAGCTGGGTTTCGCCCAGGAGCGAGGCTTGCAAGATGCGGACGCGGAAGTCGTCGAGGTCGGTGATCCCGCGGGCCTGCGGCCACCGGATCGCCTTGGCCGGGACGACACCCGTAAAGTTGAACGGGGCGGGGGCCGGGGACTTGAGCATATAGAGCTGGCTCACCCAAGGACGGGCGGCAGTGGAGATCAAGTTCGGATCATCCGGACTGATGCGCGCATCCATCCCGAACAACAGCCCGTCGATCCCGGTCGGGATGCCGGTGAAGCCATTAACAACGAGGCCAGGCAGGAAGCTCGCCCCACCGACGATGACGCGCTCGCCCGCCACGACCGGGCCGACTTGCCCGACATAGCCGTTCATGACGGTGTACCAGTTGAGGGGGCTCCAACGGCCAGAAGCGAAACCTTTGAAAAAGGCTCCGTTGTCCGCGGGTGCCTCGGGCTCATAGATTGTGTCGGTGGTGCCGCTGCGGTTGACGATGACCGGCAGGTTGCTGGCGAGGCAGGAGTTCATCGACCCCCGGGTCCCCGAAGCCAGCGAGCTCATGCGGATTTTGGCCCGCGTGCTGTTGGCGATCGGTTCAATGCTGAACACATTGCTCGGGATGCTGCTGAACAGCCCCGGCAATGCCGCATAGCCGCTCCGGGCCATATCCGGTTGCTTCAACAAAAGCCCGGTGTTGTTTTGACCGCTGCCCAAATTGACCGTGAATTCAGGGTCTGGCGGGCTTGCTTTGAAGCTGAGGATGGCCCCGGTAGGGATTCCGAATCCGCCGAGGGATTTGGTCGCCGCCACTTGCACATAGAACGAATCTCCGGCGGCCGCGATCCCGACGGGCCGGATTTTCGACATGGCTTGATTGAGGGGCGGGACGAGGCGCACCAGGTCGTCTTCATCCACCAGACTGGGCGGGTAGCCGACTGAAGAACCGAGTGCCCCGAGGTTAGTGATCGCCCCATGGAATTCGAACCGGCTGCGCACCCACATGGTGCCGATGCCGCTTTCTTCGATGTTGTAGTAGCTCCCCCCGTCCGGGCTGGCCACGATGAGGCCGACGTTCCCGCTCGCCGAGACGGCCGGAGGGGCCATCAGATCCAGCTGAGGGATGTTTTGATCCATCACCAAGATGTTGCCCCGCACCATTTGGTTGATCGGCGCACCGGTTGTGGTCCAGTCGCACATGTAATCAACCCGGTAGCTCACGTCGTCGTTGGGGTTGCCGGGGGTGTCTTTGCCATCCCAGTCGAAAGCGCCGACTTGGGCGGGTTGGATTTGGAGCTGGATGGTACCGTTGCTGGGCTGCAGCACGACGCCGGTGAAGTACGTGGCCATTTGGGCGGCGGTGAACGGTTGGCCGTTCACATAGGCGCGCACCGTCAAGCCTTTGGGCGAGCGGGCGCCGGTGACCACCGAGACCCGGACGCCTTGTTGGGCCACGCGGGTTTGGAGGTTCAAGGCGGTTGCCGCCCGGCTGACATCGCGCGGGACTTCCCCGCGTGCCCCCAGGAATAAGCTTGTCAACTGGACGGGCGAGGTGAACGCGCCGGTCGTCCGCTTGCAACCGATGTAGGCAACGAGGTCGAGCCCGCCGGAACCATCTTCGATCGGGATATAGGCGATGGAGGGGCTGGCCCCGGGCACGTGGTAATTGGGGCTGGAATCCCCGCCCCAGGCGTAGTTACCCAAAACGTTGCCGTCATCGTCGACGTTCCGCGCTTCGTTGACATTGCCGCCGCCCATGGCGATGTCGGCGGCCATGCGCGGGTTGACCATCCAGAGCCGCCCTTGGGGGGTGGCACCGGCACCGGCATCCGCAACGTAAAGGATCCCTTCGTGGAACGTCGGGGCGAACACTTCCGGCTGGGGCGACGGCCCGGTTGTTGGCGGGTCAATTGCGGCAAATGGGGTGACCCCGGTGAAAGTCGTCTGGTTAAGGTTGAATCCGAGGAGCCGTCCGTCGGTGGACTGAACCCAGATCTGTTCGGCGATGGCGGCACCGGGGATTTCGACGTAGGTCGGTTCGGAAATTGCCCCGAAGTTGGCACTCGACCACACGCGGTCATAAGAGGATCCAACGGGATCGGCCAGCCCGTCATCGGGGTTGCCGTCGCGGTCGAGGTCGCTGGCCGGATCTGCGTCGTAAACGTAGAGCGTCCCGCCCGATGAGACGATCAGGCGCCCATTGGCCAAGACAGGTGTGCCCTTTTGCCCGGCAAAAGCGGGTGCGGCAAACGACTTGATGGCGGGGACGCCGATGGTCACCGCCGTGGAGGACGAATTCCGGCTGCCGGCCGCCGCCGAAGCAAACCGCGACCGGAGGGCCAAGGCGTTCATGATGAGCTTGGCCGCCGCCGTGTAAGAGACGTCGCGGAGGGCAGGCGCGGCGGTGAGGGCCGCGTTGGAACCGCCGGTGAAATCGCGGTTGATGATACGGCTGACCCCTCTTGAAGTCAGGAGGACATAGCCGTTGCCAACCTGCGAGAGGGCGATGACTGCCGAATTGTCGGAAGTCGCCACAGCTTCGGTGCGGAGCGAATCAAGTTCCGCGCCCCGGAGGATTTGGGCCACCGGCGAAGCACCCAGGGAAAACGGGTCGAGGACGACTTGCAGGTTCCCGGCGCTCATGGCATAGATGTCGCCGAGAGAAAGCGGGTTGGGGCCAATGGCCAAGGGGTGGAACGGGTTCAGCTGGATCTGCCCCGCCGGGCCGGCCGGGGCCACGCGGGTGGTGATCGGGGCCGGGAAGTTGTTGACGCCGTCGACGCCGGAGCCGTTGACGGTGAAGTCGATCCAGAGGAGACCGCCCTTGTCGACGAATCCTCGGAGTTTCTCCCGCTCTTCGGAAGTGAGTTGGGCCACGGCCGGCATACTGACTTGGAGCACGTCGAAGTTGTCGACGTCTTGGTTGCTGGCGGTGCGCAGATCTACCTCCCAATAGGGAGCATAAGTTTTGTCGATCGGGGTTCCGGCTGCTGCAGGGACGCCCCAACGGGCCGCCGCCGAAGTAGTGAGGACGCCGTTGCCGAGTCCCGATTCGAACCGCCATTCCGGCGGTTTGACCGTTTTGTCGCCATCCAGGATGCCCCAGATATGCGGCGCCGAGCTGGGGATCACGAATCCGGCTTGGTCACGCAGGAGCACGACCCCGGCTTTGATCGGGGTGGTTTGCGTGGCGTAAGCGACCGGCTGTGCCTGTGCCGTGGCAACGACGCAGGCGGCGATCGCGGTCAAGATGGCGGATCGGGAGGTTTTCACGGGTTGATGTCTCCGAAGTAGGCGAGGGTCGGGCTGACCGGGAGCCTGGGGGCTGGCGGCAGGAGCCGCCCATCGGCGGTGGTCCGAACCGCAAGCAACGGCGAGGTCGGCGTCGAGTTGGCCGGGACGGCCGCAGTTGTGAGCACCGGGTCAAAGGCAAGGTTGAGGTTGGGCACCGTCAATTGGCCGGCGGCCAGGATCCCTCCCGGCACGTGTTGGGCCGGCAGGGCACGCCCCGTCCCCCCAAGCCGGCGCGGCATCCAGCCCCATTTCTTCAGCCATTCGGACTGCATGCTCATGGGGGCGGGCATGTTTTCGGCAATGGAGCCGGAGATCGTGATTCGGACAGCCAGGGGCTCGGCATAGAACGGGGTTTCGGGCGAATTGCCGAACCGTTCATACCGGCGCTGCTGGGCCAGCAGGAGGTTTGCCCCTCCGCCGTAATCCAGGGCGGCGGTGTTGAGGTCGTCGGCCGCGTTGCCCGGTGTGTAGTTCTGTTCGAACGAGCTGCGCAGGTCGTCCGGGTTGGTGTTAAACCATTGGCCGGGAATGACGAAGAACGAGCCGTTTTGGGCATACATGACCGCTTCGATGCGGACATCGGCCGGCGTGACGGCGCTGCGGGCGACCAGGACGTTCTTGCTCGGCTGGGAACCGATGGGGTTCAAGCGGAGGTGGAAGTCGGTCGTGTCTTGCATGGCAAGGTCGTAAACCCCCGTGCTGTTGAGCGGCACGGCGCGCAGGCGGCGTTCGACCGCGGTGTAGGGGTTCCACCCGGCCGCCGGGTCAAAGACCGGCATGGCCCAGCTTTCGAACTTGGGATACGCGTTGACCGTGGGGTCGGTGAGCCCGTATTCGGGGATCGTCAGCGGGGTTGGCAGCGGGTAAGTCGCGGCCGCACCATTGACGGTTTGCCCGAGGAGCTGGGTTTGCCACAGGTAGGCCCCAGTCGCCGAAGCCAGGTTGTAGGTGTTGGCCGTGACATCCATCCCAAGGAAGGACGGGCCGTTGTCGTCGGCGGAAACGGCGAGGATGACCTGGCTGGCCAACGGCCCCGTGCCATCTGCCGAGACATATCCCGAGGCGAACGGCACCCAAGCCGAGGGGTCGTTGCCGACCGGGTTCAGCAAGAACTCGGTATTGAGGGTGATCTCGGTCGAGGCGTCAAGCTCGATCGGGTTCGGCGTGTTCGGCAACGGGTTGGTGGATTTGGGCCGGGGCGATTCGCCCGCTTTGGGCCCAAAGAACATCGTTGTGTTCACCGTCACGTAGTCCTTGGCGAGCAAGGCAATAACCGAAGCACTCGGGCGGGTGAGCAAGGCTCCCGACCATGGGTCGACGATGCCTTTAGTCAAGCTCCCTTCGACATAAACAGTGCCCATCGAGACCACGGAGATCTGTTGGTCGGTCGGGATGACGCCCCGAACCCGCACATCGCCGGCGAACATCAGGACGCCGTTGAAGATGCGGCCTTGGTTGACGAAGTTCGCGGGGACAGTTGGGTCGAACCCTGGGTTGGCGACGCTGTCGGCGATGTAATTCTCACCGGCGACGCGCCGAACCCAGAACCGGCAATAGGTGTTGCCGGTGGAGGCCCCGGTGGGATCTTGCCAAAAGGCGCTGGCGCTGCGGGTGTCCCGGCGGATTTCGAACCCATCGGGGAGGAACCGCACGTGAGGTGCGTTTGGGATGTAGTAAGGGCCCTGCCACCCTTGGCTGGCGGCATTGTTCGGGTTAAGCCAGTCGTTGGGAAGCGACTTTTGGGGGTCGAACCCGCGCGCCTGGTCTGATCCCCGGCGGTTGCCCCGCTCGTTGGAATCGACATAGACGCCTTCGCCGTGGCCAAATTCGCCGCTGAAAGTGCCGTTGGGGTTGGCCACCCCGGTGCGCTGGGTGAGTTCCAGGTACCGGTTGAGCCCGGATTGCGGGTCGGTGGCGGTGATGCTGGGGGCTTCTTTGCGTTTGGTTTGGCGGTTGTAGCCGTTGGTGTCTTCACCGCTGCGCCCGTCCTGCAGGAGCCCGCCGCCGGTGTTGAACTGCGGATTGTCGCTGTTGAGTTGCGCCGCGTTAAAGGCAACCGGCGAGTTGAACGGGTTGCCGTTGGCCACCGCCCAAGCCCTCCACTGGGGCGTTGCAGTGCTGGCATCCAGGTCGAAGGCTTGGAAGGTGAGTGAGGACGAAGAGTTGGCCGGCCGGACGCCACCGTTCACGATCCACGATTCGCCGAGCCCGGTGTTCACGAACGCGGTCACCGCGCCATGGACTTCGATGGCTGTGTTGGAATAGAGCCCGCCTGCGCCGGGGAGTTGATCCCACTGCGCGTTGCTGACCGGGATGTTGGCCGCACCGCTGGCGTTGGCCCCGAGAAGGCGCCCGGTGGCGACTTCAAAACCTTCATAGGTGTTGCCGACGCCGGTGTTGTCGGTGAACAGGCCTCCGGCCCCGGCGGTCGGGAAGCCGATTTCGGCCGGGCGGTTGGTCTTGTAGATGTCGGTGATGTAGACGGGGGTTTCGAGCATCCCAACCGAAGCGAAACCGATCATGACCCGGCTGTCCGGCACGTTGGCATCGGCGGCTTTGATGCCTCCCAATTTATTCCGGAGGTCGTTGCCATCGGCGAACCCGCTGACCTGAACTGCGGTTGCGAGCAAGCGGCTGGGGTCGACCCGGCCTTGGTCATCGAGGGCGCCCGCCCGGCCGACGGATTCGATCACCGTGTAGCCGCGCGCTTTGCCGGTTTGGCGGAGGGCGCCGGTAGCGGCGCTAAATTGATCGTACGCATTGGGCGCGTACCGAACGCGAACCAAGGCCCGCCCTTTGTCGAATCCGATCCGGCTGTAAGCACCCAGGTAATCGGGCCCGCCGAGGTCGGTAACGGTGAACCCGGGCCGGCCGACGGGGTCGATCTCGACCGGGAAGCCGGTCCCTTCGCGCAGGTAGAGCGCATCGGGGTCTTTGGTGAGCCCGCCGGCGATCCCGGTGGGCGGGGTCGCTTCGGGCCGCCAGTCGGCTCCGGAAGCCGAGTGCAGCAGCTGGGAATGGGCATATTTGATGCCGGCGCCGGCGAGGTCGCTCGCCAGGGTGCGCCGCGCAGAGACCCCAGTTTGGTTGATGCTCCGGCTGACGATCGCGGCGAAGGCGATGCCGAGGATGAGGAGCACTCCCAGCACGAGGATGGCGATGACCAGCGCCTGTGCTTTGCGCTTACCGGTCGGGTTGGCCACTTTGGTTCTTGCTTTCATGGTCCTGTCTCTTCTCACCGCAGCTTGTTTCGCACTGCCGCAGAGCCTCGCACCGTCACCATTTGCGGGTTGGGGAGGTTGGTCTGCGGGTAGTTGCGGATGGTCAGCACGACTTCCATCAGTTCAGTGGAACCGTAGTCCACCGTCACCACGTCGTTCGGCTCTGTGAATTGGAAGCGGTAGGTGGCGTAAATGTTCCCTTCGGCCCCTGTACCGCCGATGACATCGTCGCCAGGGAGCGGCTCGCCGTAGCGCGAGTTCAGTTCTACGTACCCGGCGCGGTACCGGGCTTGCAGGACTGAGGAGAGGAAGTCGGTCGCGTTGTAGCTCGCCTTGTCGTAGTTGGGCGCGGCAAAGCCATAGGTGGCGGCCCAGTCCGGTTCCTTCCGATCGGTGTAGTTGATTTTGTATTGGTTGGGGCCGACGGGCACCGAATCGATGTTGGGAACGCGCGTGTACCGGACGGTTTTGCCAAAATTTGGCCCGGGGTTCTGGTCGGGCCCGTAGATGGTTTCACTTCCGGGGACGATGCTGGCCCGGGCCAGCAGCCCTGGGGCGAGCGGGCTCGGTTCGGCGCTGGGGCCGGCTTGCGGCAGCACCCTGAGGTCGATGAACCGCTTGCAGCCGTTGGCGAGGTCGTCCCGCGCCGGAGCTGCGGCGAGGTTGGGCCAAAGGGCATCCCATTGGTTCCACAGGCGGGCGAACCGTTGGTTCACCCCGGAATAGGTGTGCCACGCCGGCCCGGCTTGGTAAACCGGGTCTGCTGGCGTGACGGTGGGGCCGATGTCGAACCCAGGTTCGGTCGTCTGGTTGGAAGGCACGCGGCCAGCAAACGGAACGCCGGTGTCAACGCCGTAATGGCGGATGTCGAACCCGGCATCGACCACGCCCCGGGTCGTATCCGGGTTGAGGGCAATGAACAGGTTACGGTCAGGGACTGACCCGCCGAGGAGGGCCAGGTTGAGCGACCGCGTGAACGGGTAGTCCGCCCCTTGACTGAGCAAGGTTTTGTACCGGTCAATGTTGAAATATTCGCCGCCCGGCCCAAAGATCGCGGTATCCCCGTTGGCGTTGGGCATGGTCGTCAGGGTTGCCCCGCCGGGCCACACGGGCCGGACAGCCCCCGCCGAGTTGGCGACGGGGCCGGTTGCCGGCGTGTAGGCGCTGGGGAAGACTTGCAAGAAGGCATCGGCCCAAGAGCCCATTTGGGTCACATAGGTTGTGGGGCCAATTTTTTCGGAGTTGTCAGTTTCTTCGTTAGGCCGAACGGCGAGTTGGGCTTCTGCCGCTTCGCTGTTCATCCGCGTCGGCTGGAACCGGACGAGGGGGATCACGACCGGTTTGACCCCGTCGAACACGACGGTGTTGTTGTTCTTGCCAACCAGCGGTTGGATCATGTCATACCGGCTGATCTCGGTCACGATGCTCGCCTTATTGAGCCAATTGCGAACCATCGCGTCCCGGTCAGCCGGGTCGTAGGCCATGGGCGTCGCGTAGTTGAGCGCGGCAGACCCGCCGAGCGCGTTGCGAGCCAGGGGATCCATGAACGTCGGATCGTCCAAGAGCGGGCCGCGGGTGTTGGGGTCAGCGTCTCGGTCGAGGTCGTAGAAGAAGGCCGAATTGACGACCCGGGTGGGAACCCCGGCAATCGTTTGGTAAACGTAGGGCTCCACTTCGGCCCGCATCAAAACGTAGAGGTTGTCTTTGCCGGCGCCGGCAGCCAGCCAGTTCCCGCCGCCCGGTCGCTTGTATTGCACAAACGGGTTGTTGTAGGCGGCAAACGGGTCACGCCGGCACACGAAGTACCGGACGATGGTGTTGCCGGGCACGCCGGGGAGCCGCATTTGGCCTTTGGGCGCTTGCAGGGTCGGGTCGACCTTTGACGTGTCGGGGTCACGGAATGCGGTTCCGACGCGGGAACCCGGGTCGCCTTGGGCCGGCGCCTGGACATCCAGCTTGACGTAGCTCAGCAGAAGCGCGGTCGGGGCCCCGGCGCTGTCGGGGAGCATGATATAGAGCGACCCTTTGTGGCCGGAGTTGTCGCGAACCCCGGCGCTGTTGCTGATTTCGCGCTCAATGCGGGAGATCACGCTGCGGGCTCGGTTTTGCGCGTCGGCAAACCCTTGGGCTGCCCGGGTCAGGTTGAAGCTTTGGACCACCGGCACGACGATGATCGTGAGGAGGATCGCCGTGATCGCCATCACGGTGATGAGTTCGATGAGGGTGAATGCGCTTCGGGATTTGCGTTGGGCCATCAGTTGTTCCCCCCGGCGTCGAACGCCTCGGTGGTGTTGACCGAGTACCTCTCGGTCCATTTGCGGAGCCGGTCGTAGTTGTCCACGGTGTCGGAGCCGAGTTGGAAGCTGTCCGGGTTGAAGAAGCCCCTGACTTTGATCGAGGAGCCGTTCACCCGGCGCAAGGCGTAGTTGTTGCGGCTCGCATCCAGGGTTGCCCCGTTTGGCACTTCGGCATAGGCGACCGTCGTCCCGGAGATCTGTTCGATCCCGCTGATTTTCAGGTCGCGGTCTCGGATGACGGGGGCCCCTGCCCCAGCGACCCACATTTCGCCGACGGAGACTTTTTGGCCGATGTCGATGAGCGGGAAGTAGATCCGGTTGGTTTGCCCCCAGCCGTTGCTGCCTCCCGGAGTGCATTGCCCGGCTGCGAGTTGGTTCGGGTTGGCTGGGAAAACGATGCTGTACGTTGCAGAGGCTTTGAGCACTTGGGTGGCAAACTCGTTGCGCGCCATGTAAAGGGCGCGAACGCGGCGCCCAGCGATCTCCATCGGGGCGGAGGCCGTCCAGCCGCCGAAAGTGCCATCGGGGAGGTAAATGCGCCCGGTGACGGCGTAGGCGTCAGAGGTGTCCGTGTCCCGGAACACGACGTTGCCGTCGGACTTGTTCACCTCGTAGCAGCTTCCCGCCGCAGGGGAATTGCCCGCGATGATGCCGCCGGTTTCCAGGTCGAGAAGGACGAAGTCTTGTGTCCCGACTAGCCCGTTGAGATCGGGGGTGAACATGAAGTTGTCAGCCGGCAGCGCGATGCCGCCATAGGGTTTGCCGTCCACGTTGGCCGCACTGCCCGGGCGGATGGAATTGGCGAGCAGCTTGACCGTTGGCACGAACGAGGTGATAGCGGTGGGACGGGGGACGCTGAATTCGTCGCGGAGGATCCGCCAGTCATAGACCGAGTAGTCGGCCCGGGCCATGAGCGGGGCGGCGTTCCCATCCAGGTTCTTGACCCGCACGGTGGCACCTGCCGGGTTAAGGAGGATCATGCCCTGTGCATAGTTCCAGGGCTTGAACTGGTAGGGGTCGTCCGGGTTGAAGGCGGTTGCCGCTGGGACTTCGGAAAAGACCCGCTGAACCCGGATGCTGCCCACTTCGACGCCCCGGTAGCCAGCGGGGGCGAAGGCGCTACCCGTGAGCAAGTCGGGGAGGGAAACCACCGCATAGTTGTTAAAGGTGCGGTAGTAGGCGTTCAGGATGTTCGGCTGGGCGGTGAAGATGGCTTCGACGACGCGGTCGGACGTCCCGTCGTTATAAATGAAGCTCATCGAGATCCGGTAGGCGTGGAAGATGGGGGCGTTGGTGCCCGAATCGCGCAGGAGGCCGATCCAGATCTGATCCTTGCGGTCGAACCCGGTCGGCGTGTTTGCGGTGAGGGTTGCCTTTTCTTCCGGCACGTAGGTGTAGGAATCGGTGTCGTAGAGTGCGGCGGTGGAGTCGGGAATAGTGTCGTCGCTGCTGCCGACCGCTTGCCGCAGGTCGTTGCCGTAGACGGAGAGGACTTGCCCGAGCGATTGGGAGTTCGGCGCATCGTAAAGGTAGAAGATCGGCGCGAACATCAGTTGCATGCGGCTGCCAGATACCCCGTTAACCACGGTCGGTTGGGGCACGGGCCGCCCTTCACCGATGATCCGGTTGATCGTGTTGGGCCCCGTGAGTTTGGTCCAGTGCCCGACCGGGTTGCCCGAGACGAGGACGTTGCCGTTCGAGTCAATCTCGCCGACGTTGGCGGGCTGGGTCACCGGCGGATTGTAATTGCGCGGGTCGGTTTGCGAGAGCACGAAAACGTTGCCGGCCGCATCAAACGACCCGGCGACAATGCGTTCGGGCAATTGCGCCGATTGACCAAGCACTCGCTGCATCTCACCCCGCGAAAGGGCAACGGCCAGGGTCTTGTCGCGGTTCGTGCGCAAGGTGGCGAGCCCCGGGGGGAACACCTGCACGACGGCGAGGATCCCCACTAAGAACACGACGATGACCGTGAGGACTTCGATCAGCGAAGTCCCGGCCACCGTGCGTCGTTTCGTTCCAACTCGTACCATATTTGTGTCAATCCAAGTGCTGTGTCAGGGGCAAGGGCGATCTGGTCGGGCTTGTGAGGCGATTTAGTTCGCCTTCTGCCGCCAGGCCCGGTCAAAGAGCTGTTTGCTATCGTAGGTCCGTGCGCTACCGTTCAGGAAGAGCACGATGTCGCGCCGCATAGCTTGCGGCACGCCCGGGCTCGCATATTCGCGGTAGTTGCTGTTCCAAGTGACGACGGTGGTGTCCGGCGGGTTGGTGTAACCCAGTTGGCGCGGGTCGTCGTTGGCGTTGCCGTTGCCGTTGCCCACCCCGTTGCCGATGGCAAAGTTCGACCAAAACCGGGTGTACCGGAGTTCGAACTGTTTGGCACCTGAGGCGAGGGGGACTTGGCCGACGTCGTAGCCGGAAACTGCATAGAACAGGCGGGCATTGGGATCTGCGGGGTCGGTGAGTGTCACGCCGCCGCACCGGGTTCCGGCAACGACCGCATTGACCGTCGGATCCCAGCAGACGCTGCCGTCGGCCGGACCGTAAGCCTGGCGGGAACCAGCCACGTCGTCGAAAGAGTCGATAGAGCCGTCGCCGTTCAGGTCGAGCTGCGCGCCGCTGCCAATGGCCGTCGGGTCTTGGGGTGGGAAGACGGCATTGACCACCGCCCCTTCGCTGAACCGGGTGTAGGCGGGGGTGAAGCTGGCCAGTGATTTTTCGCGCCGGGGGTAAAGGAACCCTTTGAGCTGGCTCGCCGGGATCACGTTCCCGGCGTTCGGCCCGGTGGCATAAAGCGTGACGTAGCCGAGGAGCGCCGGCGGGTAGGCACCCTGGTCTTCGCGATAGAGGGCCAGGGCCGAGCTAAGCGCGCTCATATCCGCGATGTCGTTGCTCCGGTTCGCATTGTCTTTGACCCGGGCGAACACGGGGACGATGATCGCCGAGAGGATCGCGATGATTGCGATCACGGTCAGCAGCTCGATAATGGTGAATGCGCGTTTGCCCTGGCTCATGGCGTACTCCGGTCTGTCTTGTGTGACTTCCCTCGATTTCCGATTGTTCCCTTTCATTTTCACTCCAACCCGATGTATTTTTTGTAAGCGTCCACAACCAATTCCAATTGGGGGGCGAACAGCACAACGGCGAGAGCCCCCGCGGCGAGGTAAGGGCCGAACGGGATCATCGTGTGTTCTACCTCAGGCTCTTCCTCAAACTCTTCGATCGAGTAAGGATTCTCGCCAAACCACCATTCATAGATTTTGGGCCAAACCAGCCCAAAAACGTCCATGCAAAGCACGTAGCCCAGCCCGCACTTGAGCAATGAGCCGATCGGTTCCGGCTCGGGAGCGGGTTCGTCCGCGGAACCGTTGTCGGGGACGGGCTTGCTGCGGAACATGGCGATTTGGATGGCCCCAATCACCGCCCCGAGGGCGACCGCCATCGCGAAGCTCATCCCCGCGCCCATCGGCAGGAGCACGGCCCCGATCCCCCTGGCCATTTTGATGTCGCCGTGGCCCATCGCGTCTTTGCGGAAAAGCACCCGCCCCAAAAAGGCGATCCCCCACAAAACGCCGACCCCGGTCAACGCCCCCGCGATGCTAGAAGGCATCCCCCCAACCCAGGCTTCCTTTGCCCCCACGGATGCGTAGGCCACGTTCATCCCCAATCCCGCGAACAGCATAAAGGCATTGATCTGATCCGGGATGATGTAATGGGCGAGGTCGGTGAAGATCGCCGCCACGAGGGCGGCCGAAAACAGCATGTACCCGACGGCCTTGATGACAAACACAGGGTCGCTGGATGAAAGCGGGTCGGCACAAAGCTGTTGGTACCAAATGGCGGCGAACAAGATGCCGGTGACGACTTCCACGACTTGGTACCGGGCACCAATCTTGTTTTTCCCGCAGGCGCACCGGCCGCCTTGGAACGCCCAACTGAGCAACGGGACGAGTTCGCGGGGGGTGAGCTGCTTTTGGCAACTCGGACAAAAACTGTGAGCCGGCTTATAGATGGAGATGCCCCGGGGCATGCGGTAGATCACGACATTGAGGAAACTGCCGATGGCCGCCCCGATCCAAAACCCCACGATCGCAGTCCAAGCTGGAAACACCCCGATTTTTCCTTGGCATCCTTGCCTTGTGCAAGATACCTAATTTAACACGCCCTGAAAAAAGAGGTGGGGGGCGGGCCGCTCTGGCCCGCCCCCCACATGCTGTCGGTCGGGTGGTTATTCCCCGCCGCTGTCCGCTTCGCCGGCGCTGAGGCTTGTGATGACCTTGAGCAGCGGGGCGAACATCGCGTAGACGATGAAGAGAACCATGCCGCCGAGGATGACGATGATGAGCGGCTCCAGGGCTGAGGTCAGTGATTGCAGGGTCGCTTCGACTTCAGCTTCATAGAAGTCGGCGATTTTTTGGAGCATGAAGTCGAGCGAACCCGATTCCTCCCCGACCCCGATCATGTGGACGACCATGGGCGGAAAGAGCCGGCTGGCTTCGAGCGGGTCACCAATGCGATCCCCTTCACGGATCCTAGCGCGGGCATCCAAAACCGCGTCGGACATGATGGAGTTGCCGACCGTCCCGGCGACGGTTTCCATGGCTTGCAGGATGGGAACGCCCGAAGTGAGCAGGGTGCCCATGGTTCGGCTGAACCGGGCCATACACACCTTGAGGTGCAGCGGGCCGAAGACCGGGAACTTGAGTTTGATCCGGTCAACGATGCGCCGCCCGAACCGAGTCCCGGCAAACAATTTGAACCCGAAGAACAAGACCACACCAACGATTAAGAAGATGTGCCAGTTGTGGATCATGTTTTGGGAAAGGTCGATGAGGAACTTGGTGGACGGCGGGAATTCCGTATCCTTCATCCCAAGGTCTTTGAAGATGGCGGTGAACTGCGGCACAACCAAGACCATGAGGAGGACGAGGATGCCGACGGCGGCCAAGATAACAATCACCGGGTAGGTGAGCGCGGCTTTGACCTTGCGCCGGAGGGCGACATCGTTTTCCAAGAATGCGGAAAGGCGTTGCAGGGCTTCTTCCAACACCCCGCCGACTTCACCGGCGCGGATCAAACCGATGAAGAGGTTGTTGAAGGTGCGCGGGTGGCGTTGCATGGCCCGGCTGAGGGATTCCCCGCCTTCGACCCGTTCACCGACGTCGATGAGGATTTTCTTCAGCCGCGGGTCTTCCGTCTGCCGACTGAGAACGTCGAGGCACCGGACGAGCGAGACCCCGGCGTCGACCATGGTCGAGAACTGCCGGCAGAAGAGCGAGAGCCGTGTGAGTTTGACCTTGCCGTACGAGCGCGCCTTTTTGACTTTGCCCTTTTTGATGAGGGTGACTTCAACGATTTCAAGGCCTTGCTCTTGGAATCGGGCCCTCAGGTTCTCTTCGGTTTCGGCTTCGGCCGTGCCCTTTTGCAGGCCTCCGCTCGGGTCACGGAATGTGTAGCTGTAGACTGCCATGGTTCATTTACCTCCGGGGCGGCCCGCCGGGACCGCTTTCACCTGGTGTTCCCAGGTTGATCATCTTCTTGAGCTCTTCGACGTTTTGGCACCGGGTCATCGCCTCTTCCAAGGTAATGAGCCCCTTCATATATTGGTCCCGCAGGCACTGATCCATACTCATCATCCCGTGAGCATGTCCGGTTTGGATCATGGATGGGATTTGGTGGGTTTTGTTTTCCCGGATGAGGTTGCGGATGGCGGGCGTCGCAATCATGATCTCGTTGGTGGGGATCCGCCCCGGGCCGGTTGCGCGCGGGAGGAGTTGCTGCGAGACGATGGCGATGAGGTTGTTGGAAAGCTGGACGCGGATCTGTTCTTGTTGCCCCGGGGGGAAGACGTCGATGATCCGGTCGATGGATTCTGGCGCGTTGTTGGTGTGCAGCGTGGCAAACACCAAGTGCCCCGTTTCTGCTGCGGTAATGGCGAGCTGGATGGTTTCCCGGTCGCGCATTTCACCGACGAGCAAGATGTCGGGGTCTTCCCGGAGGCTGGCCCTCAGGGCGTTGGCAAAACTGAGGGTGTCTTGCCCAAGCTCGCGCTGGTTGATAACGGAACTCTTGTGGGTGTGCAGATATTCGATCGGGTCTTCGATCGTGATGATATGGTGGGAAAAATTCATATTGATATGGTTGATCATCGCGGCGAGCGAGGTTGATTTCCCGGAACCGGTCGGGCCGGTGACGAGGATCAGGCCCCGGGGCCGCTCGCTGAGCGGTTTGAGGATCGGGGGGAGGTTTAGTTCCTCGACGGTCGGGATCCGGCTGGAGATAAGCCGGAATGCGGAAGCACAGGCCCCGCGGTCGCGGTACAGGTTGACCCGGAAACGGGCGCGGATCGGGCCTTTGCCCTGCTCGCGCAGGTGAACCGGGTTGGGGAGCGCATAGGAGAAGTCGAGCTCCTTTGTCTGCTCAAACCGGGTGACCTGGTCGTCACTAACGATTTCGTAAAGCATCCGCTGCGATTGCTGGGGGGTGCACTTTTCGTAATTGAGGCGGAGGAGTTTGCCGTCCTCGCGAATGACGGGTTCGCTGTCGGTGCAGATGTGGAGGTCGGAACAGTTGCGGTCGACGACGATGTGGAGCAGTTCGTCGATATGGAGATCCTCCATTGATTTCGGCGCACCGGCTTTGCGTTCTTCGCGTGGCGGCTCCCCACCCATGCCCATAGGGGCGTCGGAGGGGGGCATTGTCGGCGGCGGGGTTGTCCCTTGCGGGGGCATGTTCGGATTTTCCATCTGTGGGCGTTGTTTCTTTAGTTTGACGTGGGTTGAATTCTGGATTGTTCGCGGTGGTTCCGAGAAATCAGAAACCGGCGGTGAAGACGACGCGCATGACTTCGTCGGGCGTGGTTTGGCCCATCAGGACTTTGCCGAGCCCGTCTTCGCGGAGTTCTTTCATCCCGTTGGCTTTGGCCGCCGCTTTGATGTCGTTAAGCGGTGCGCGGCGAACAACCATTTCTGCGATTTCGCCGTTCATGACCATGAGCTCGTGGAAACCGGTCCGGCCTTTGAACCCGGTCATCCGGTTGTCCTCGTGCGGGATCCCGCGGTAGAGGGTGACCTTGGCATCCGGGTTTTGCACCTGGAACCCGAACCGCCGGAGTTCGATTTCCCGAACCTCGTACGGTTCTTTATGGGAATTGTCGATTCGCCGGCCGAGCCGCTGGGCGAGGACACCGACGACGGTCGCCGAGATCAAGTAGGGCTCAACACCCATGTCGATCATCCGGAGGGTGGCCGAGGGGGCGTCGTTTGTGTGGAGCGTGGAAAGCACCAAGTGGCCAGTGAGCGAGGCTTCGATGGCGATTTCCGCCGTTTCAAGGTCCCGCATCTCACCGACCATGATGATGTCGGGGTCTTGCCGGAGGAAGGCGCGGAGGGCCGTTCCAAAGGTGAGACCAGCTTTTTTGTTGACTTGGACTTGGCTGAGGCCGTTTAGCTGGTATTCGACCGGGTCTTCAACGGTGATGATGTTCCGCTCGACAGAGTTGAGCATGTGCAGCACCGAATATTGGGTGGTCGTTTTCCCAGAACCCGTGGGGCCGGTGCAGAGGAACATCCCGTTGGGCTGGCTGATGAGCTCTTCGATGGCGGCCTGGTTTTCTTCGGTGAAACCGAGTTTGCCGAGCCCGATCATCGCGTTCCCCTTGTCCAGGATCCGCATGACGATCTTTTCCCCGAACGGCGTGGGGATGGAGCTGACCCGGAGGTCGAATTCTTGGCCTTGGTGTCGCACCTCGATCCGGCCGTCTTGAGGGACGCGCCGTTCGGCGATGTTCATTTCCGCCATGATTTTGAAGCGGCTGATGAGGGGTGCCTGGAGGTTTTTGGGCACGGTCATCGCTTCGGCAAGGACGCCGTCGATCCGGTACCGGATCCGGACGGTGCGCTCTTGGGGTTCGACGTGGATGTCTGATGCGCGGTCAACGATGGCGGTTTGGATCACCGCATTCGCGAGTTTGATGATCGGGGCCTGTTCGGCCAGTTCGGCACCATCTTCATCGTCGCCGGTCGGCATGCGGGCCTCATCGGCATCCCGGCTGACTTGGGCTTGGGCGACGAGGGCGCTGATACCGGCGGTTTGTCCCGACTTTTTCGCCATTTCGGCTTTGGCGGCCGCAACGGCCGCGCCGTTGGCTTCCGCGCTGGGTGCCGCTTCTCCGGAACCGTAATAGCGGCGGATGGCATCTTCGATGGCACCGGGCACCGCCACGGCAGGCTTAACCATGCAGCCGCTGGCAAAGCGGACGGCGTCGATGGCCTCCAGGTTGTTGGGGTTGCTCATAGCGACCCAGAGCATGGTGCCGTCTTTGCGGACGGGGATGACACTGTGGAGTTTGGCGATGCGGTCCGGCACGACGTTGACCGCGCTGCTTTCCAAGCTGACGTTATCCAGGTCGACGAACGGATAGCCAGCCTCCTGGGCTTGGGCCTCGGTGACTTCCCGCTCACCAACCATTCCCAGGTCGGTCAGGATCTTGCCGAGGTTGGGGTTTTTGGTCTGTTCCTGGACCTTGAGGGCCTCTTCCAACTGATCCGGCTTCAAGTACCCCTTGTCGATCAGGTACTTGGTCATCGGTAAACGTTCGATTGCCATTCGCTTAACTGTCCTTCAACCCCCGCGGCGTGCACTGGCCCCAGGTTTGAAAAATCCCCCCGCAACCGACCGATTTTCAGTTCCTCCGGTGGCCGGTTCCAAGGGCAGGCCCCTATTTTAGTCACAAATCGACCTCAAGAAGATAGGGGCGTCGCCACTTTCTTGACTGAAAGTGTGGGTCTTAACGTTCGGGGCGTCCTCCTTTGGGCGGCATAATCGGTTCTGTTTTGATCCGATCCGCGCTTGTTTCCCTGGTTTCCTCGGCTGTGGAATCCCTTATTTCTGCGGGGGATCTGCCCGTTGCGGCCCGCGAGGTCGGCATTGAAGTCGAGCCACCCAAACAAGCCGACCACGGCGATTTCGCCACCAACTTTTGCCTGGTTGCGGCAAAAACCGCCGGACTCAACCCCCGCGCCTTGGCCGAAAAGCTGGTGCCGGCCATCCAGGCCGTAAATTCTCCCCTCCTCAATCCTGGTGAGGGCGAGGGAACGCCGGTACTTGGTGCCCCCGTGCTCTCGGGAATTGAGATCGCGGGGCCGGGATTTGTCAACTTCCGTCTGAATCCCGCCTGGGCCGCCGGGTTCTTGGACCATGTGATCAAAGATCAAGACGGTTTCTACAAGCTCCAACCCGCCCGCCCACTCAAAATTAACGTCGAGCACGTTTCCGTCAACCCAAACGGGCCCATCACCATCGGCTCGGGGAGAGGGGCGGCGTTCGGCTCCGCGCTGTGCAATGTGCTTGAAGCCGCCGGGCACACCGTCCACCGCGAGTACTACATCAACGATGGCGTGAATTCCGAGCAGATGCGGCTGTTCGCCGAATCGGTGAAGGCGATCATTGAAGGCCGCCCCGTTCCTGATAATGGCTATAAGGGAGATTACGTGCACGAAGTCGCTAAGGAGCTTGGGCACCTTCAAAGTGCCGACCTACTTGACGTGCAACACGCCTGCCAATTGGCAATGATCGAGGCGCAGAATTCTGCGTTGTCCACTTTCCAAACCAAATTCGATACCTGGTTTTCCGAGCAATCCCTGCACGATTCCGGTGCCGTGCAACTAGAATTAGACCACTTGATCCAAATTGGGGTCGCTGATGACGAACCCACCCGTACCAAGGTCGTCTTCGCCAAGGGCGGAACCATCAAAGAAGTCCAGAAAGAAGCTCAGCCCGCCGACGAAGACGATCCCGATTCCCTCCTCGGGACCGGGGAGGGTCAGGGAGGGGTCGATGCCGAAACGAGCCCGGGTGCCATTGGCAGAGCCGGTGCGGCAAACAAAACCATTTGGCTCCGCAGCACCAAGTTCGGCGACGACCAGGATCGGGTTCTTAAGCGCAAGGACGGCCGACTCACGTACATCGCCAGCGACGTGGCGTACCACAAAGACAAGTTCAACCGCCCCGCCAATGCCGACAAACTCATCACGGTGCTCGGGCCGGACCACCACGGCTACATCGCCCGGCTCTCTGCGGTTGTCGCCGCCATGCACGCCGACCAAGCGGAACCGGTTAGCAACGACGCCCCGTTGAGCGACCATGAGGCCGTGATTTACGACAGCAGAGAAGACCGCAACCGGTGCCTGGCCTCGCTCGCTTGGGCCGAAGAGCATTTGGAAGTCCAGATCTTCCAAATTGTGCGGTTCCTTAAAGATGGCAAGCCCGCCCCCATGCGCAAGCGGGACGGCAACATCTATGCCCTCATCGACCTGGTCGATGAGATCGGCGAGACTTTGAGACCGAACGGTTCAAAACAAGAAAAACAGCAGGCCGGCACCGATGTCGCACGGTTCTTTTATCTGATGCGCCACCACGACACGGCCATGGATTTTGACCTGGAACTCGCGACTAAGCAAAGTGACGAGAACCCGGTGTTCTACGTTCAATATGCCCATGCGCGCATTTGCAGCGTCATCGACAAAGCGGGAGCCGAAGGTTTTGTGGGCGAACAATCCAGGATCGATCAGCTCACCCATCCCAAAGAGACGGCCCTCATCCTCAAGATCTGCGATTTGCGGCACGAGGTTGAACGGACGGCGGCGGATTACAGCGTCAACCGGTTGGCAACCTATGCCATCGAGTTGGCCCGCACTTACCATGGGTTTTACGATTCATGCCGGGTCATTCAACCCGACCAACCGGATCTCACCCGCGCCCGGTTGGCCCTTTGCGAATCGGCGCGCGCCGCGTTGAAGGCGGCCTTGGGCCTGCTCGGGGTCTCCGCTCCGGATCGAATGGACCGGTCAGCCTGACCCGTGCCCCGGCTCATCGCAAAAAAATTTCAAAAAAAGTCGCCGTATTTGCAACGAAAAATAGCGCAATGATGTTGCAATTGGGAAGGGTGGCCGGGCCAGGGGTCTTGTCCACCCGGAAACTCCGTTTGGAAACACCATGAAACAACTCACAGTTCTCGTTCTGGCGGCATTTGTCGCCGGTTCCCTTTTGGCATTCGCCGGTTGCAACAGCAGCGGCGGTGACACCGGATCGACGGGGTCGGCATCGGGGAGCGCGGCCAAAACCGATTCCAAAGCCCCGGGCGGAAAATAGCCAAGCCGCTGTCTCTCAGTGAAAAATGGAACAACCCCGGCGCCGAACGGCGGCCGGGGTTGTTGATTTTTTGACCGACCGGTTTACTTGCGGCGTCGCCGGGCAGCGGCCAAAGCGATCCCGGCCAAGACCGTCATGGTTGCTGGTTCGGGGACGCCTTCGGTCACCTTGCTCGAGCCCAACTGTCCACCCGTGTTTTGGATGTGGGCCATGGTGCGAACCTGGTTCCCGCCATTCGAAAGGTCATCGAAGTTCGCAACCGAAAGGCCATTGCCGACCAGCCGGACGGTCAAGCTGTCGCCTGGCAAAAGTCGCTGGGCGCCGCCCCCGGCATTGCTTGTGTTCAGCTGCACATCGACATCGAACGTGGTGCCCGCATCGGGGAACGAACCGCTTGCCGCAGAGGCGAAGGTCGCCGTTTTGCCAGCGATGGCGGTTGCCGAGCTAATGGTCACGAACGGATTGAGGTTGAGCAGGACTTCGCTAACGAATTGGCCGGCGCCGCTCGTTGCGTTGTGGTCGATTTTCACATCAACGGTGTTCGCGGCAAAGTCGGTCAAGGTCACGGTCATCCACGGGGCGGTGCCCGAGGGAGTGTCGCCGGTATATACGATTCCGTAATTGAAAACAAGGGTTGCGGCGTGCGCCAGAGGGGCGAAAGCCGACAAAAGCACAAGGGTTGCCAGGGAGCGTTTCATATTGATCTCACTCTCGATAAGAGGCTTAACCGGACAGCTTCCGGTCTCAGTGATCCTCTTTCCCAACCATTGTACTTGGAACTTTCCGCCTTGATTGCGGTCGTGGGCGCAGTATCCGTAAAACCGGTAGTTTTCCTAACTGGTGGCCGAAGGCATCTCCATGTCGGAACTGTGCCCCGGGAATAGCTTGGCCGCGGGGTCCAGGAGGGTTTTGGCAACGCAGACGGCGGTGGCCGCTTCGCCGACGCCGGTTGCGATCAGTTTCAGTTTCCCATCAAAGGTGCAGACATCCCCGGCGGCAAACACCCCGGGGAGATTTGTTTGGTAGTGGTGGTCTACGGAAATCTGGTTCTTTTCAATGGCCAGTCCCCAATCTTTGATGGGCCCAAGCGAGGATTTGAACCCAATGTTGACGATGAGGGCATCGCAATCGACCGTTTCCTGAGTTTTGGACTCGGTGTTCTCTAATGTGACGGCCTCCAAGGCGCTTTCCCCGTGGAGTTCCTTGACGACATGGAAGAGGCGAATATCGGCATCGGTTTGACGGAGTTGCCGAACGGTTTCGTCGTGCGCGCGGAACCGGTCGTTGCGGTGGACAAGGGTGGTTTTGGCGGCGATCGGGTGCAGAGCGACCGCCCAATCGAAAGCGGAATCTCCCCCGCCGACGACCAAAATCTTCTTGCCTTGAAAAGCAGCCTTGTCGCGGACGCCGTACGTCAGCCCGTTCCCTTCGAACTCGTCTTCGCGTTTCACCCCGATTTTGGTGGGGGCAAAGGCTCCCGCCCCTGCGGTGATGAGCACGGTGCCGGTTGGCCAACGGCGGCCGTCGCCCGTAGTGACCGTCCACCCGTCCCCATCTTTCTCTAAGCCGCTGGCCACTTGCCCCAACACGAGTTCCGGCTGGAACCGGCGGGCTTGCTCAATGAGCTGGGCGGCGAGGTCTTTGGCAAGAACCTCGGGGAAGCCGGGCATGTCGTAGACGTACTTTTCGGGATAGAGAGCGGTGAGTTGGCCCCCAAGTTCGGGTAAGGAATCGATGACGCGCACGGACATGCCCCGCAGCCCGGCATAAAATGCCCCAAACAGACCCACAGGTCCGCCGCCAATGATGGTGAGGTCGACTCGATCCACGCTCCCTATTCTGCCCGAGTGGCGGCGGTGCGGCCTAGCCGAAAAGCTCTGGCCAAATGAGTCCAAAGTTCTATATAGCAATAATATTGCAACAGATCATTTGCTCTCAAACGCAACAGTGTGTATCCTTTCGGGAAATGAAACGGAGAACCGCCTTTACCCTCATCGAATTACTCGTCGTCATCGCCATCATCGCGATCCTAGCGGCAATCCTCTTCCCCGTTTTTGCCCAAGCCAAAGAATCCGCCAAGAAGGCGCAAGACCTCAGTAACCACAAGCAGATCGTGACGGCGATCATGCTTTATTCCAACGACTACGACGACCGTGTTTGCCATACCCACCACGACCTGGAGACGGGGCAAACCATTGCTGACCTATACACCTGGTTCGACCCCCTGCAGCCATACATCAAGAACAAGCAGATCTTCCGCGACCCAGATGTGAACTCCACTCCGTCGATCTTCCCCACGTGGATGTCTGTGGCCGATTGGAAGCCGTTGCACACCGACTATCTGATCAACGGGTTCTTTGCCCACGGGGCGAGTTTGACCGAATTCGACCGGGTCGCCGAGCAGATCATCATTGCCGAGCGGCATGAGCGGGTCGGCTATTTTGATTACCATCCCTGGGCATCGGCTCCCGATGGCCAGTGGGAGCGGGGGTTCTTGGATGGGAGCGGCTATGTGCTAAGCGACGTCGGGACTGACGCGCAAGTGTTAGACCCCAAGAATACGGGCCGACACTTGGGCGGCAATAACTACTCCTTTGCCGATGGGCACGCCAAGTGGTACAAATTTGTTCAGACTTTGGACAAATCCAAGGCTCCGGATGCCATCGATAACGTTGGCCTGCACAACATTGACAACAAGCCCCCGGTCGATTGATCTGAACGATGGGTCACCAGGCTCTTGGGTTGCCAACCAGCGGGCCTGGTGGCCCTTAACACTCTGATAACCGTTACAGGGGACGTAAGCGGGCAAAATGATTCTATGCGCCGTGCATTTACGCTCATTGAGCTTCTCGTTGTGATCGCGATCATCGCTGTTTTGGCGGCGATCTTGTTCCCTATTTTTGCCCAAGCCAAGGATGCGGCCAAAAAAACTCAAGACCTCAGCAATATCAAGCAGATCGGTTTGGCCCTGAACATCTATGCCGCCGACTACGACGACATGTTGATGAAGGATGACGAGGATGCGGATTACGAGTGGTTCGAGATCCTTTATCCGTATGTAAAGAACGAAGGCGTTTTCCGGACTCCCAAATACAAGGCCCTGGCAACCGACCCGGAGACCGACTACCTCCTGAACCGCCTCGGGGTCATTGGCTTAAGCATGACGACGTTCTCCCAACCCGCCAACCAAATTCTGCTGGCACCCCGCGCCTTTGAATACAAGCATGACGACTATGTTTCTTGGCCGGAAGAAGATGACGAATGGGATGAATTCGACGAGTACGTCAATGAGGATGACGAGCCAGCATTCGACGTCGCGATTTTCCGCAAGATGTTCGCCGAGGGCGCAAATTATGGCTATGTGGACAGCCATGCCAAGTTCCACCGATGGGAACAGACCATCGAGCCAGGCGAGGAAGGCCCCGGTGAGCACAACATCGACCGAATGTGGTTCCCCGAAGACTGAGAGCCATGTTGGCGTTGAGAGTGGCCCGACTGCAAACGTGGACAGACCAGTAAAATCCACCTTCGCGTGGAAAACTTTGATGTCGTTGTCGTCGGTGCCGGTCATGCGGGCATCGAAGCAGCCCTAGCCTCGGCCCGGTTGGGGGCTTCCACGCTGTGCGTTACCCTTAGGCTCGACCGGATCGGCCACTTGCCCTGCAACTGCAGCATCGGGGGCCCCGCCAAGGGGCATATTGCCCGGGAGGTGGATGCGCTCGGTGGCCAGATGGCGGTGACGACCGACCACACGCTGACCCACAACCGGCGCGTTGGGACAGGGAAAGGGCCGGCTGTCCAGACCCTGCGAGCCCAAGTCTGCAAAAAAGACTATCCGGTCTTTATGCAAAAGGTCATGGCGGGACAGGAAGGCTTGACCCTCCTCGAAGGCCAGGTGCTGACCGTTCTCGAATCAGGCGGTTCGATCACGGGGATTGTTGTGGCTGCCGGCGGCTCCGCCGAAACCCAGACCATCGCTTGCCGGTCGGTTGTTGTCACAACGGGCACATTCTTGAACGGACTTTGCCATGAAGGGGCGACCAAGACAGTAGCCGCACGGCATGGAGACCGGGCAGTCTCAAATCTATCAGACTTCCTCCGTGACTTGGGGGTGCGGCAAAGGCGGTTCAAAACCGGGACAACCCCCCGCATCGCGTTGTCTTCAATCGACCTGTCCAAAACGCTTGTGATGCCCTCGGAGCCGGACGCTGGGCCAATGAGCTTCTTGCACGACCGGACCTTTGAGACTCAAGATTTGCTGCCGACCTGGCAAACCCACACGACCCCGCAGACCCACGATATCCTGCGGGAAAACTTGCACCGGTCGGCCATGTTCAGCGGCCAGATCGAGGGCGTAGGGCCCCGCTACTGCCCTTCGGTCGAGGACAAAGTGGTGCGGTTTGCCGACAAGGAATCGCATCCGATTTTTCTTGAGCAAGAAATGTGGAACGATGAGTCTATTTATGTCCAAGGATTCAGTAGTTCCATGCCTGGCGACGTTCAGCTTGCTGCTTTGAAGGCGATCCCGGGACTCGAAGAGGTTTCCATGATCCGTCCGGGATATGCGGTCGAGTACGACATGGCCGACCCGCTGCAGTTGCGTCCGACTTTGATGTCCAAGCTGTTAACCGGCTTGTTCTTGGCCGGCCAAATCAACGGCACTTCCGGATATGAAGAGGCGGCCGGACAGGGGATTGTGGCTGGGATCAACGCGGCCCGATTCGCGACCGGACAGTCTGAAATCATTTTTCCCCGAAGCCAAAGCTTTATTGGCGTGATGGTCGATGACTTGGTCACAAAGGGGGTTGAGGATCCCTATCGGATGCTGACTGCCCGGGCCGAGCACCGGCTCCACCTCCGGCACGACAACGCCGATCAACGGTTGACCCCGCTGGCGATTGAAATTGGACTTGCCAGTCCGGAAAGGGCGGACCGGTTTCACCGCAAGATGGAGCTATTGAACACAGCGCTCAATGGGTTGCAACAAACATCAGTCTATGAAGCCCAAAGCCAAGCCGCAGAGTCGCTCGGGCTTGGACCGGTCAAAAACAAGATCCCCCTCTTTGAACTCCTCAAACGGCCGGGCTCCGGATTGAACCTGGTGGTCCAATTGGCGGGCGACATTGATGCCGACGCCGGTTGGCTGGCAAGACCAGACGATCCAGAAAGCGGCCGACTCCAAACCGAGGTCAGGGAGCAAATCGAGATTTTGGCCATCTACGATGGCTACCTCAAGCGTCAGCAAGAGGAAGTTGCCGCCGCCGAGCGATTGGAAGGCCTCCAAATTCCGGGGGGCTTCGACTTCGGGGCGGTGAGAGGTCTCAGCTACGAAAGCACGGAGAAGCTGAGCCGTGTCCAGCCGGCAACCATTGGCCAAGCGGGTCGCATCCCCGGCGTCCGGCCATCGGATATCGCGCTGCTCATCGGTTGGCTGCGCCAGAAGTCTGCCGCTTCATGAGACGCGGGGCGATGTCGCGCCAGTCAAAAATCAAGAACCGCTTGTTGCCGCTATCCATCATCACAAGGATCCCTTGTGGGTACCGCACACCCAGATCCCGACTCGTGGCCTCCATGCCATCGGTGGTATCAGCCGGGGTCTCGAATGCCGCAACCAAGGTGTTGCGTTGGTCGGATTCGTTTGCCCCGCCTCTGGTGTAGACAAACACCCGCGACTTCTTCTCGACCTGGTCGACACTGAGCAAAAAGCCATCTTGCGGCGAAGTTTCATACAGCGCGAGACCTTCCCGGTCGGCTTTGTACCCTTCAGTCCCGAATGTAGCGAGTTCCTTGTCCGCGCCCGGGCGCTCAGGGTCGGCCCAATATTTGCGGATGCCGGCCAGTTCGTCGCTGTAATACACGACCCCCGCCTTTTGGTCAACGCAGATGGCTTCGATTTCGCCGTTTCCGTCTTTGTCAACTCCGCTGAATGCGCCAAAACGCCGCACTAATTTAAGATCGATCCTTCCATTATTCGGGACAAGCCGGTATTGGGCCAGGTAGTTCGTTTTCCCGCCGGTTTTGGGGGCGACGATGGCAAATTGTGCCCCATCTTCCCGACGATAGACGGCAATTCCCATTGGTTCTTTGGCCGACCCGGTTTCTTCTCCTAAAATCGAGGTGTTGCCCGAGATGTCTTCCAATTTCCCGGTTTCGTTGTCGATCGAATAGATCCTCAGCTTCCCGGCTTTCCGCTCGGTCAGGATGGCAAAGTCAACCGTTTTCGCGCCTAGGCTGAGGTCATAGCCGACATCGACATTGTTGGGCCGATCCAATCCTTCGATTTTTTGGACGGTTTTGCCTTCCAAATTGAAGGCGTAAAGCGCGCCGACCGATTCGACTTTGTCGGTGCCCAGAATCAGGCTTTGGGTCGGGTTGAGCCGGTTCACCCAAATGGCCGGATCATCGGCATCGTGGGCAACCGGATCCGTGGCGGCAGCCGGCTTGAGTTCCTGGGTGGAGGTTGCCGTTCCCCCGCTGGCCCCGGCACTGTTGAACCGGGTTCCGGGTTGGTTATCCAAAGGGGAGTTGCCCGTTCCCGCACACCCGGCCAGCAAAAAGCCTGCCGCAATCAACCCGGTTCGTTTCATAGTGTTGATTATAGGACGGCCGACTGCGTTATCAGGGACACTCAATCGGCTTGTCCGGCAATGCGGAGGAATTTGCGGTTCCACTTGGGGTCGCGGCGAATGATTGCCGCTTCAAAAGTCAGTTCGGGGATTTCACCCGCCGCCGCCCGGCTCCCGTCGGGATCCATTCCGATTGTGACAGCTTCCCTCAACTGGGCCAAGGCGTCATCTTGGTTGGCCGAGGAAAAATCGAAGCCCTCGACGGTTTTCCCCATCGTTTCACCGGCTTCTCGGGTTCCCGCAAGGAAAAAGTATTTTTTATAGACCGAATAGTCTCCATCGTAGTCAATGGCAAAGTACCGGTCTCCCGATGGGGATTCGGCGATCTCGGCAAACAGGGACCGAACGACCATCGGCGCGGTGGAAAAATCCCCGAAGGCCCGCTTGATGGGCTGGCTGAGGTGCGTGGCCACCCGTTGGATGGTCACATCGTCCTCACTCCGCCGATACCCCTCTTGGTGGCAAAATTCGATGGCCGCCACGCGGACGGATTCCACATCGCTTTGTTGGCCGATTGCTGAAAAGACGAGTCGGTCGTAAATCTCAAAGATTTTCGTGGATTGGTATCGAAATGTGGCGAAAAGGATCCCATCGGGGATGGAGGCGGCCGCGACGGGGATCCCGCCTTCCAGCCTCGATTCCACAAATTTGGCGCGGTGGCCGATGTTTTCTTGCCAATCGTACGGGGTGACCATGGGCTTTCACCTATCCTACGCCATCGAAGCGGGCAGATGCGGCGCGTCCCGCATTCCCTGTCTGTTCCGGTCGGCGCAAGTAAAATCGCGCGAACGCATGGATTACCGCCGCAGTTACCTCAAAGACCTTTTCGGCATGGCTCCCGGCATGCCCGCCGATGCCTATGGGTGGGTCAAAACGCGGCGAGACAGCAAAGGCGTGAGTTTTGTGCAATTGAACGATGGCTCCTGCTTCCAAGATCTGCAGGTCGTTGTCGAATCGGGAGCGATTCCGGAAGAGGTTTTGAAACAAATCACCACCGGTGCCTGCGTCAAATTTTCGGGGACGTTGGTCGAAAGCCCGGGCTCGGGCCAGGCGATTGAGCTCAAGGGCGAATCGGTGACCGTGTTCGGAACGGCCGACCCCAACAGCTACCCGATGCAGAAGAAAGGGGCTTCGTTCGAATTCCTGCGGGAAATCGCCCATTTGCGGGTGCGGGGTAACACCTTTGGGGCAGTCCAGCGGGTGAGGAACCAGGCCTCGTGGGCGGTTCACAAGTTTTTCCAGTCCCGGGGGTTCAAATGGATCCACACACCGGTCATCACGGCCAGCGACTGTGAAGGGGCGGGGGCGATGTTTGCCGTCAGCACCCTGCTGGAAGCCGAACACGGCCCCGATGGGGCCCAATACCGCCTGAAGAACACCGACCCGGCGGAAGACTTTTTTGGAAAGCCGGCGTTCCTCACCGTTTCGGGCCAGCTCAACGTCGAAACCCAAGCCCTGGGATTGACCAACTGCTACACGTTTGGGCCGACTTTCCGGGCGGAAAACAGCCATAGCGTCCGGCACCTCAGCGAGTTTTGGATGATCGAGCCGGAGATGGCGTTTTGCGACATCCACGGCGACATGGATTTGGCCGAAGAATTTGTGAAAGAAGTTATCCAAGACGTTTTGGACCATTGCGCCCCCGACCTTGAGTTCTTTAACCAGCGGATCGAGCCGTCGCTTTTGGACACGCTGCACCATGTCTCATCCAGTAATTTTGAACGGGTGACCTACACCGAGGCGGTGGATATGCTGGTTAATTCCGGCGAAAACTTTGAGTTCCCTGTGGAGTGGGGCAGCGATCTGCAATCCGAGCATGAACGGTGGCTGACGGAGAAGAAGATCGGCCGGCCGACCATCGTCACCGATTACCCCAAAGACATCAAGGCGTTTTACATGTACCGCAACGACGACAACAAAACCGTCCGGGCCATGGACGTTCTTGTCCCCCGGATTGGGGAGTTGATCGGCGGTTCTCAGCGCGAGGATCGGCTGGACGTGTTGGAGGCCCGGATCGACGAAATGGGGTTGCCGAAGGAAGCCTATTGGTGGTACCTGGATTTGCGGAAATACGGATCCGCACCGCATTCTGGTTTCGGGCTTGGCTTCGAGCGGCTGATTATGTACCTGACGGGTATGAAGAACATCCGGGATGTGATCCCGTTCCACCGGGCCCCGGGCTCGGCGGATTTTTAGGGCCTCGTGCGCTTTCTCCCCCGACTCGACCGCCGCATCGCCGCCGAACTCCGGCGGCAGCAAAAGACCATCTTGAAAGGTCTGGTGTGCGTTGTTGTCACCTCGCTGCTCACGGTTGCCACGCTCAAACTCACCCTCACCGCCCTCACCGCAATCGAGGACGCTGCGGCCACCCGCATCAGCCAAGAGAGCCTGAAACTGACGGAAAAGCAGGTGGAGCCGATTGCCGGGCGCCTGGGAGTCGACAAGGGCAAACTTGCCCGGGCGATCGAAGAAGCGCGGAAGACGGCCGACAACCTGGATTTGACGCGGGAACAGATTGAAGAGGTCGCCAGGAAACAAAAGCTCGATGCAACCGTGCTCGGACAAGAGATCCTGGTGGCGCGGCAAGAACTGAAGCGGCAAGAAACCCAAGACCAGATCGCCATCCGGCAGAACAACGCGTTGCAAACCCTGGCCCTTGCCTGCTTTGGCGTTGTGGCCCTGTTCGCCCTGAAATATGTGTTCACTCGCGGGCAGGTCTACTATTTGAGCAAAGCAAGTAACCGTTTGGCCACCGACCTGCGGCAACGACTGTTCGACAAGCTCATGCGACTGCCGGTGCAGTATTTCAACAGCAAGCGGACGGGCGAGATCCAAAGCATTGTCAGCAACGACGTCGGCGTTTACCAAAGCGCGGTGATGGTGATCCGCGATTCGATCGACGGGCCGATCAAAGCCTTGGGGGCCCTTGCGTTCGTGTTCTACATGCAGCCGCTGTTGGGGCTGATCGCTTTGATGTTCGTGCCTTTGCTGGCGTTTGTCGTCAACCGCACCGGCCGTCAGATCCGGGATGCCCAATCCCAGATCCAAGACGACTTGGCGAGCGTGACAGCCCTCAGCCAGGAAGCGTTGAGCGGGGCGCGGATCATCAAGTCTTTTTCGGCCGAAGATCAGATGCGCGGGATCTTTGATGAAAGCGCGGAAAAGCAATACCAGTCTCAGCTGACGGGGGCGCGGCGGATCGCTTCCCTGCGGCCGACGGTCGAATTCCTCGGCGCCGTGGCCATCGCTATCATCATGTACGCGTGCGGGCACTTGGCCAAAGCAAACCTGTTGGCGGTGGCCGACATCATTGTGATCGTCCAAGCGCTGGATATCGTCAACCAGGGTTTTAAGAGCATCACCAACGTGACCAGCACTTACAACCAGGTGCAAGCGGCCGTCGACCGGATCCACAGCCACATTTTGGACATCCCCGACGAACGGTCGGAACGGGCCGACGCCCGCGAAATTGCCGACGCCCGGGGACGGATCGAGTTCAAAGACGTCTCGTTCACTTACCCAGATGGCACTGAGGCTCTGAAGCATGTGAGCTTTACGCTGGAGCCGGGGGAATCCCTGGCCTTAGTCGGCCCCTCGGGTTCAGGCAAATCGACCATTGCCGACTTAGTCTTGCGGTTTTACGAACCGACCAGCGGGAGCATCACCTTCGATGGGATCCCCTATCCGGATCTCAAGGTGAATTGGCTCCGGGCGCAATTCGGCGTGGTTCCCCAGCAGACATTTTTGTTTGCCGGGACGATCCGTGACAATTTGCGGTTGGGCCGTTCTGAGGCATCCGACGCTGAGATCGAGCAGGCGGCCCAGATGGCCAATGCCAAGCCGTTCATCGACCAATCCCCCGATGGAATGGACACCGTATTGGGGGAACGCGGAGTCCGCTTGAGCGGTGGGGAGTTGCAACGTCTGGCAATTGCCCGGGCATTAGTCAAAGACCCCAAAGTCTTGATTCTGGATGAAGCGACTTCCAACCTCGATTCCGTGAGCGAAAAGGTCGTGACGCAAGCAATCGAAGAGGTGATGCACAAACGGACGACGTTGTTTATTGCGCACCGGCTGACCACGGCGGCCCGGGCAACGAAGATTCTGGTAATCCGACGGGGCGAGGTTTTGGAGACCGGCACCCATGAATCGCTGTTGGCCAAAGACGGCCCCTATGCCGGCATGTACCGGGCGTTCACCAGCGGAATTTTGGACGGGCAGATCGACTGATGTTCCGCGTCGCCGGCCTGGTCGCCCAATCCGGATCATTCCAGCTTGGACCGGTGGAGTTCGATGCCCCGGTTGGGGAAATCACCGTGATTCTGGGTGAGAACGGATCGGGGAAATCAACCCTCCTTCGGGCCGTGTTGGGTGAAGTCCCGTGGCAAGGGCAGGTTGCGCTCGATGGCGTCGACTTTGCCGGAATCAGCCTCAAAGACCGGGCAAAGCTTGTTTCGGCGGTGCCGCAGACGGAAGAGCCGCCGTTTCACTTCACGGTTTTCGAAACGGTGTTAATGGGTTGCCTTCCGCTGGAGACTGGCCGGTGGGAATCGGCCGCTGAACTCCAGGTAGCAGAATCGGCACTCCGCGAACTGGGAATCTGGCCGCTGAGGGATCGCCCCGTCCGCGAGATCAGCGGGGGCGAACGCCAACGCACCCTGATCGCGCGCAGCATCGCCCAAAACCCCCGCCTCCTCCTTTTAGATGAACCCACGGCCCACGTGGACTTGCCGACCCGTTCGAATCTGGCGCGGTTAATCCCGGATTTGGCAGCGGGTCGGAGCGTGTTGCTCACCACCCACGACATCGCGTTCGGCACGGCGGTCGGGAGCCGGTGCATCCTGCTCAAGGGCGGGAACGCCGTCTATTCGGGGCCGATGGATGGCCTTTCATTGGCGGTGCTGGAATCTTGCTTTGAAGTGGGTTTGCAAGAGTTCCAAACGGCAACCGGCCGGACGGCATTCCGTCCGGCCGATTGAAACCAGGTTCCGGTTTAAGTTAGAACCCGCGTTCCTTTTTGACTTTTTCTTTCTGTTCTTCGACGTACCCGTCTTTGCGCCACCATTGGCTCGAGGTGGACGTGGGGTTAGGGGTTGGTTTGTAGATCCCCTGTTTCTTTTTGAAAATCGCCGGTTCGGCCGGCAGACCGGTGTCGGCCTTGGCGTTTTCCCCTTCACCTTCCATCGTGATGGTGTGCTCCTTGACGTTTTTGGCGAGCATCTCTTTGGTTTGTTGGGCCGACGGGCCCTCTGCGGTGGGTTGCTTCGGTTGTTCAGGGAAGAGCGGCTTGGTGAGCCAACTGGTCGCGTTCATAAAGAAGGCGAAACAGAGGATCAAGACGATCGATACGCCCCACATCGCCCGGGATTTCTGGTTTCTCATAATGGCCTGTGCTCCTTTTCAACGGATATTGGTATTGTAAACGTTCCCGCTTCCACAAATCGGGCCAATGGCGGGCATTCCCGGTATGAAAGACCCCGTAGTCGCCATCGACGCCCGGCTTGCCGGAACCCAGAATACGGGCGACACAAGCTATTGGCGGGGGCTGATTTGGGGCCTCTCGCAAACCTGTGGCGAAGCCCAGGTCACCTTGTTCGGCGACACTCCACGGCCTGCCGAATTGGGCGACTGCCCCTTCCGGTGGGTTGAAGTCCAGGCCGCCAATCCCCGCCTTTGGAGCCTGGTGGCTTTGCCTCGTGCGGCAAAGGAATCGGGGGCCGACATCTTGCACACCCAATACAACGTGAGTCCGTTGACGGCTTGCCCCGCGGTGACAACCGTTCACGATGTGTCGTTTTTCGTCAACCCTCTTTGGTACGGGTGGAAGGACCGCCTTTTGCTGACGAAGGGGCTTCCAGCGAGCTGCCGGCGGGCCAAGCAGATCCTGGCCGTTTCAGAAACCACAAAGCGCGAGATCGAACAGTACATTCCGGCGGCCCGGGGGAAAGTGACCGTGACCTTCAACGCCTTGGGGCCAGGGTTCGCGCCGGCGGACAAGACGGTCGCGAAGGCATTCCTACGCAGCCGCTTTGGAATCGAAACCCCATTCGTGTTTGCCATCACATCTCCGTGGGCGCGAAAGAATTCACGATTGGCGGGGGAGGCATATTCGCAGTCCCTGCTTGCGGAGACCCACCGTTTGGTGACTTGCGGCCCGGGAGAAGCCATCCAACCCGGATCGCTCCACTTGGGCTATGTGGATGATGCCACCATCCGGAACCTTTATTCGGCGGCCGATTGTTTCCTCCTGCCGAGTTTGCACGAGGGGTTCGGGATCCCGATCCTGGAGTCGTTCGCCTCTGGCACACCGGTGGTTTGCGGTCCGGGTGGGGCCATCCCCGAGGTGGCATTGGACGCGGCCTGGGTTTGCCCGGATTACCGGCCGGAAACGTGGGCCGGCACGTTGGACCGGCTTTTTGACGATTCCGGTAAATTGGAGGCGATGGTGGCTAAGGGCCGGGATCGCGTGCGCGATTTTTCATGGCTGGACACCGCCGCAAAGACTTGGGAGGCATATGGACGGGCAGCCGCGGGTGGATGAGTTCCTAGAATCGATCTTGGCGTGCCCGGCATGCCCTCACCGCCCCTTGTTAAAGAAGGCAGAAGGCGGTTGGGAATGTCCCGATTGCGGCCGTAACTACCCGGTTATCGACGGCATACCCCACCTCGCGGTTAACGATGGCCTCACGCCAAGTCCGGAACAAAAACAATGAAAGTCCTTGTCCTCCACGGCCCCAATATCAACCTCACCGGATTCCGGGAGCCGGAACTTTACGGAAAAAAACCGCTGGCCGACATCGATGCGGACATCCAGGCGACAGCCCAAGAACTGGGGATGGAAGTGCGGATCTTGCAATCCAACCATGAAGGCGTCTTGATCGATACGATCCAGGAGAACCGCAAATGGGCCGACGCCATCGTGATCAACCCCGGGGCGTTCACGCACTATTCGATCGCATTGCGCGATGCGCTGGCCAGCGTACGGACACCGGTGGTTGAAGTCCACCTGAGCAACGTTCACTCTCGCGAGGAGTTCCGCCGCCATTCGGTGATTTCGCCAGTGACGGTCGGGCAGATCACCGGGCTGGGGGCGGTAGGCTATAGCCTCGCGTTGCGGGCAATCAAATCGCTCGAAAGCCCTTCTGCCTAACCAAAGACAATGGACAACCTCAGCCGCCTCCGTGCCGCCATGGAACAGAGTTCCGTGCCGGCGTTGCTTGTCACCACCATCCAAAATGTCCGCTGGCTGAGCGGGTTCACGGGTTCGAGCGCCGTCTGCCTGGTCACGCCCGGTACGGCAGTTTTGGTAACGGACAGCCGGTACACGTTGCAAGCCCGGGCCGAAGTGCAGGGGCTGGAAGTCGTAGTCTTTCAAAACCCGCGGTCGCTCGATGATGTGATCGAAGAGCAAGCGGCAGCGGCCGGGGCATCGAAGATCGGATTTGAAAGTTCGCTCACCTATGGCCAATGGAAGAAGCGCCGTGACCGAATCTCTGCCGTCGAATGGGTTGAAAGCCCGGATTTGATCCGCGACTTGCGAATGGTCAAAACGGCGGACGAGATCAAACGGATCAAAGCGGCCTGCCAGTTGGCCGATGCCTGCATCGAGAACATCACGGGGCTCATCCAAGTCGGCCGAACAGAACACGAAATCGGGTTGGACATCGAATTCTTTTACCGCCGCCACGGGGCCGGGATCGCCTTTGACCCGATTGTGGCCAGCGGCCCAAATTCGGCCAAGCCCCACGCCCACCCGGGCGAGCGGAGAATCGCCCGGGGCGACTTTGTGACGATCGACTGTGGCGGCCGGCTTGACGGGTATTGCAGCGACATCACCCGGACGTTCGTGGCCGGCGAGGCAAGCGATCGCCACCGGGAAATCTATGACCTTGTTTTGAAAGCCGAGGTCGAATGCTGTGCGTTGTTGCAGCCGGGAGCCCAGGGGAAGGAAGTGGATGGCCACGCTCGCAAACTCTTTGCGGAAAAGGGGCTCGACCGCCATTTCGGCCACGGGCTGGGGCATGGGCTGGGGATTGATGTCCACGATCCCGGCGGATTGAGCCCCACGGTTGACCAGCCCATTGCCGAGGGCATGGTCTTTACAGTGGAACCCGGTATCTACATCGAAGGGTTTGGGGGTGTCCGGATAGAAGACGACGTGCTGGTGACGGCGGCAGGTCCGGAGATCCTCACCCACGCGCCCAAAGAGCTCCTGATCCTTTAGATGCCGCAACCCCTTGCCTCCCTGGATCGGGTTCAACTCCGCGAACAGGGGAAGAGCCTAAGCCTGACAATCCTTCCTGGTGAACTGATCGCCGTGATGGGCCCCACCAACTCGGGCAAATCTGACTTGTTGGACTTTGTTTCGGGTGGGCGGCCACCCAGATCCGGCACCGTTGACTGCGACGTCCCCCGCGTGTTGTGCGGCGACCCGGCATTCCCCCGGCGGGCCACTCCAATGGGTCTGGCCAAGGCGGCAGCCGATTCCCCGGAAACCCAACGCATGGCGGTGGCCCTGACCGCCCTAGGCCTTGCGGAGCTGCGCGACACCCAAGTTTCCCGGTTGACGCCGAGCCAAATGATCGCCAGCGCGCTGATCGGCGCGCTCGTTCCAGAGCGGGGGCTGGTCTGCATCGACGGCCTGCTCGACCTTTTAGACCCTTGGCGGCGGGAATCGGTTTGGCGGGCCATCGATGACGACCTGGATTTGGGCAAGTCGTTTGTGATCGCCACAAACAGCCCCGCGCTGGCCGAACGGTGCGACCAGATCGTGGTGGTGGGTGGGGGGAGCATGGTGTTTGCAGGGACGGTGGCCAAGCTCCTGGCCGATGCGGGGCCAACGACGTTCACCGTGGAATGCGACGACCAATCGGCGGTTGCGGCGATGGTCGAACCGTTCGCCATCAATATCAAAAAGTCTCCGGGGCAGGTCGTCTTCACCTCCCACCGCAACCAGGCAATGGCCGCACACTTGTTGACGTACGGTTATGGGGCAGTGAAATCGGTTGTCGCCACTGAACCGACGGTGGCCGATGCTTTACGGTCGTTGCGGGTTTATTAAGATTTTTTTCATAGGCTTGACAACAACGAGACGGTTCTGAAACATTTTTTTTGCTTAGCATAGGACTAACACAATGATCAAAAACTCTCTTTTGGCCTTGGTTCCTGCCCATTTGATAACGCCCAGTACAGCCGTCTTCGCCCAATCCGGGGGGGGGGGGATTGGCGGAACATCTTGGTCGATTAG